>CAZIYV010000011.1:0-43310 GCA_964543575.1 uncultured Pelotomaculum sp. | reverse complement strand
AATATGACTTGCCCTAAGAATTAACTGGAAAACTAATCTATCTCCGTTAAAAAATTCTTGTAGGGGTTTATTGATGGATATTTTATCACAAAATGAGATTGATGCGCTGCTGGATGCCCTGTCAACCGGCGATGTCAAAATTAATGAACTACAAGAAACTGTAAAGCACTTGGATTACAAGCGTTATGACTTTCGTCGCCCCAACAAGTTTTCCAAAGAACAGCTGCGGACCTTGCAGGTTTTACATAGTAGTTTTGCCCGCCTTCTTTCCAATTTTTTAACCGGTTATTTGAGAAACAATATTCAGATTGAGGTTGTTTCAGTTGACCAGTTGACATATGAGGATTTCATTCGTTCTATTCCCAGCCCGACCGTTTTGGTGATATGTTCGATGAATCCTTTAAAAGGCACGGCTATTGTTCAGTTCGATCCCATGTTCCTTTTTCCGATGATCGACCTCTTTTTCGGAGGCAACGGTGAAAGCTTGAAGACTATACGCGAGCTGACTGATATAGAATTATCCGTGGCCCAAAAGCTGTCTGTAAAGGTTTTGGATAACCTTGCCCTGGCCTGGAAAGATATCGTCCAGGTGGAACCTTCCATTAATTCCATCGAGACAAACCCGCATTTGCATCAGATGTTTTCTTTCAATGAAATAGTAGCTCTAGTATCATTTTCCACTCAGGTAGGTGAAAATACCAAAGGGTTTATTAACCTTTGCCTCCCTTTCCCCCTGCTTGAGCCGATGGTATCTCAGATGAGTATTCAAAGACGTTTCAAACTGCAGTCATCCACCATAGACGACGTTGAGAAGAAGAAATTACAGTACTGGTTGGGACTGCCGACAGTTGAACTAACAGTCCTTTCAGGCCAGACCTGGGTGACCGTCAATGATTTCCTGCAGCTGCAGGAGGGAGACGTTTTACTTCTGGACAGAAGGGTGGACCAAGATATGGACCTGTATATTGGTGAGCAGTTAAAGTTTAAAGTTCAGGCAGGAACTTTGAATAAACAGCTTGCTGTACAAATTACCGGGCTGGTGGAGGGCGAAAAGGATGTCTAACAGGCTTCTAAAACAAGAAGAGATAGACGCTTTGCTTAATGCTAAAGTTTCTGAGCCGGCGCAGCCAGAGTCCGCTGACGCGGATTTTTTGGAAGAGCCAGTACAGGATATTTTATCTGAAGAAGTTGTTTCCGGAGAACCGGAGCCGGAGATCGCAGCTGCACAAACAGTTGCAGAAAAATCTGAAGAAACAGGTTTAACGGGAGAACAAAAAGATGCTCTCGGAGAAGTCGGGAATATATGTATGGGTTCGGCCTCAACAACCCTGTCCATGCTGCTTAACCAAAAGGTAAACATCACCAGTCCGAGAGTAACCATTACCTCCTTACGTGAACTTTTTGACAGTTTCGATATACCACATATAACCATATTCGTACGCTTCATCGAGGGGCTTTCGGGGTTCAACCTCCTGATCATGAAAATCCAGGACGCGGCTGTATTAGCAGACTTGATGATGGGCGGTGACGGGTCACAGATCACTGAGGAATTGAATGAGATCGGAGTCAGTGCGGCTTCCGAGGCGATGAACCAGATGATCGGGTCGGCCTCCACGGCTATGGCCACAATGTTCAACCGGACTGTAAATATATCTCCTCCTGAAACTAAGATTTGCCATAATTCTGAGGATTTGGACTACCTTAACATTACCTCAGAAGGATCTATCGTTACCGTATGGTTTGATATGGCTATAGGCAATATCCTCAATACTCACCTTATGCAGGTTATGGGGCTGGACACTGCCAGGGAAGAAGCCGGGTTGATTCTTGGCCAGCTGTTTGGCACAGACGATAGTGCACCACCGGCAGAGGAGGAGAGTCAGTCTAATGAATTAGCTGACGACACAAGCGCATCAGGGGATATTATTCAACCCGTCGACTTCGAAGAATTCCTGATGGAAGAGCCTGCCGAAGCGGCGCCATTTTCTTTCGTCGAAACGGATCTGAAAAAAGAGCTGCCAGAATTGAAAAAGCCGCCTAAAGCAGCTAGTCCACGTCCTGCCTCACCGGCCAGGTCTTTGGCAGCACCGCCTGGTTTTGACCAGCACCGTCTGGACATGATTTTGGATATACCCCTTAAAGTTACTGTTCTCCTTGGGAGAACCAGGTGGCCAATTAAAGATATACTGGGTCTGTCTCCCGGTTCTGTGGTTGAGATGCAAAGCCTTGTTGACGAACCGGTAGAGGTTCTGGTCAACGGCACCCTGGTGGCGACAGGCGAGGTGGTTGTTGTCAATGAAAACTTCGGTGTCCGCATCACCAATATTGTCGGCCCTGAGGAAAGACTCCAAAAACTCGGAAAATAAAAGCCTCCCAAGGGCTTTTGCCTTTTAATTACTTGAATAAAGGGTTAAATTAGAAGGGTGGATAGGTGGGGAAAATTGAAGATTTACGCTATTGGTGATGTCCATCTTTCTTTTAGCCGGCCAGTCGACCCGCAGCACTGGGAAAACGTTGAACAAAATAAGCCAATGGATGTTTTCGGTGAAGAATGGCGTGAACATTACCGCAAAATATATGAAAACTGGCTTAAGACAGTCAGCGCCGGGGATTTTGTTTTATTGCCCGGTGATATTTCATGGGCCTTGAAGTTGAACGAGGCCCGCTTTGATTTGGAATATCTCGGTATGTTGCCGGGTCAGATCGTATGTTTGGCCGGGAATCATGACTACTGGTGGCAGAGCCTGGCCAAAGTCAGGGCATTACTGCCTCAAAATATAAAGGTGATTCAAAATGATCACGTGCAAATTGGAAACCTTGCCATTTGCGGCTCCAGGGGTTGGTGGTGTCCCGGGTCGGAGTGTTTTAAAGAAGATGACCTGAAGATATTCCGCAGGGAATTAATCAGGATGGAAAATTCTTTAAGAGGGGCCGCCGGCTCTGTTGCAGAAATTATTGTGATGATTCATTTTATGCCAACCAGCGAACGGCACGAAAAGAGTGAATTCATTGAGCTATTTAACAAGTACAATGTGAGGACCGTTGTTTACAGCCACCTGCATGGCGCCGCCTCCCGCCTGCGCCTGCCGGACCAGGCCTGGGGTATCAATTTTCACCTGGCAAGCGCCGATTTCATTAAATTTACTCCTGCCCTGGTCATGGAACTAAATTGATTTTTTCGGGTGGATGACGGGGTGAGTCAACCAGGGTGATACTGGATAACAATATTTCTTCAGTCGCAGCCAATAGCCCCTTATCATAGCGTCTGCGCCGGATTTCAGCTCTGGGAATTATTACGGTAAGCTCATTGTTGGGGGATATTGCTGAACTACGCGTTATTCTAAGTAAGATATCCCCTATTATTATTTCCAGCTGGTTTTCAATTTTATTTTCAGATACAGAAATTTTTTTGAGCGGACTATTAACTTGGCTGCGGGCTGGTTTTTTTCTTTTAAAGAGGTTAAAATTAAACATATTTACAACCCTTTTTTTTATAGTATATGGTTTTATAATCATCATGTTTATTTCTTTAGCACCTCAATTTTTTTAAAATCAGGAGGAAGCATTCAATTGAGAAAGGGTTTTTTAAATGAAAATTGAAGCGGTCCTGTTTGATCTTGATGGCACACTGGTGGATTCCCTGCCGCTGATCTTCAGGACCTACCGGCAGGTATTCACCGACATGAAGATACCTTGGAACAACAATGATATAGCCAGGATGGTAGGGCTTCCTTTAAAGGATATTGGCAAAAACTTTGCGGGGAGGTCAGCGGCCCGCTTTGAAGAGCTTTACCAGTACTACTATCATCGCGATCTCGCTCTGTTCACCAGGCTTTATCCGGGTACCATTGCTTTGTTAGAGCAGCTTAAAAAACGTGACATCAAACTGGGCATTGTTACTTCCAAGGGGAAAACAGGAACTTCGAGAACCACCGTTTTTACCGGGCTTGATTGTTTTATGGACATTATTGTAACAGCCCACGATGTTAAAAAACACAAACCTGACCCGGAACCCCTGTTAAAAGCCATGGAATTTCTGGGAATAAAAGCCGCTGACACTATTTATGTAGGAGACAGCAAATATGACATTATGACCGGGCAAAACGCCGGCTCTTGTACTCTTGGCGTAACCTGGGGCCTCGGCAGCCGGGAAGAATTAGCAAGCTTCAAGCCAGACGGGATGATTGACCGGTGGGATGAATTGATAGACTACCTGTAAGGCTTTTTATAGAGAAAGCATGGGGGCATACTCATTGATAATTGGGGTTTTAACCGTTGAACTGCATCTTGGAGAAGCGAATTCCCTCAAGGATAAAAGAAGAGTGCTCAAAAGCATAATAGAAAGGACTAAAAACCGGTTTAATGTTTCCGTTGCTGAAGTGGGCGAACAGGATACCTGGCAGCGTTCTGTTATCGGCATAGCTTTTGTAAGCTGTGAAAAGGCTCACGCGCACCAGGTTTTAGCGGCGGTAGTCAGGTTTATAGAAGCGCAGGGTAGTGTGTTTATAACTGATTATCAGACGGAGTTTCTCTAATTGGGGACATTCCATCGGGGACATTCCTCTGTCAAGGTGTGTCCCCTTTCAGATTAATAACTTAGTGTACCCAACTTAGTGTACCCAACTTAGTGTACCCGGTACCTAAGTTATTAAGTTATTGGGAGCCGAAATTTACCGATACCTTTGGTTTTGCTCTTTTTCTGACGTCCGACTTCTGACGACCGACGACCAAAAAGGACATGCTCCCAAGCCGGGTAAATCCACGAGTACCTGGCACGGCAATTCCTCCTCAGCATTGAAAAAGAAAAACCGGGTGGTAAAAAGCAGATTCCCTGGGTGGAAGCATTGTCCCAGGTCATATTATTAACCGTGAAGAAATAAATATACAAAATTAAGTCAAAATACTGTTTGAATATTTAAATAGTTTTCAACAAAAGCGTACAAGAATTTGTTACAATAGTCATTAACTATATTCTTAAAAGGGAGGCAGATCATGAGTCAGGATCTTGTTTTAGAGGCTCGTAACAAAGCGGGAGAGTATTTTCGCCAGGGTTATAACTGTTCGGAGTCTGTTTTTCTTGCCCTGCGGGATCTTGTTGCCCCCGAACTGGATGCCGGACTGGTCAGGATGTTTACCGGTTTCGGAGGTGGGTTGGGACATGCCGGATGCATCTGCGGCGCCCTTAACGCGTCGGTGGCAATTATCGGTCTGTTCAGAGGGCGAACCAGCAACCAGGAGGATCGCGAGCCAGGCTATGATGCAGCCCATGAATTTCATGATCTATTTGAAAATCGTTTTGGCGGTACTTGCTGCCGGGTGCTTAATCCTCATCCCTTCGATACGCCTGAACACCTGAAAAATTGCATTAAAATTACTGGCAATACCGGAAAGCTCCTGATGGAATACCTGATTGAGAAAGGCCTGATAAAAAAGGATTAAAAAGAGTTGTCTGCCTTTTTATAGACTTGATTTCATCGTGCTGCTTCTGGGGCCGCTAGCTTTGAACAAAACCGGTCGTATGGAGTTTATGAAAATCCACCGGAGGGACCCATTCCTGGCTGTCCTGACCGGTGTTTTTTTGTCCAGTATGGATTATTTTCTCAACCAAAAGAGCATATTCCGGCAGTCATAAAGAAAGAAGGATAATGTAGAATAGTGTTGAAATTAGTAAGAAAAACTAGCTCTTGGGTGCTTTAATGCGGACATCTTGCTATTACGAGGGTGATCATCTTGTCAAGAAAAATAATTTACCTTGCAGGCGTAATAATTATTGTAATCATTTTGTTTTTTGTCAGCCGTGAAATATTTCGTCCGGCGCCTCTTTACTATCAGGGTGACTCGACGTGGGCCGCTTCTAAGAAACTCGCGCTAATCAGGTTGGAGGATGTAAACCCTGGCACCTATGACACCAGGGAAAAATTGGACAAGCTTGTGAAAATCGCGGATTATCTCTATAAAGAAGGAGTCCCTTTCCAGATTTCACTGATACCTGTCTACAAAGATCCGGCCAATAATGTGGAAATAAGCATCGGGGATACTGATATCTTTCAGGTGCGAGATTTTAATAAAACCATAATGTATATGCGGGAAAGAGGAGGGATGGTCGGCCTGCACGGCTACACCCACCAGTATCTTGCCGAAGTTTCCGGCGCCGGTTTTGAGTTTATGGATAAAGGGGGACAAGAGTACGCCAGGCCGGCTTATGCCGAAGACAGAGTGAAAAAGGCGCTGGGAGCGATGGAGCGGGCGGGCATTCCGGTTGATTACTGGGAAACCCCTCACTATACAGCCTCACTGGACCAGTATAAAGTTCTGGGGAATTATTTTGGCCTGATCTACGACCCGAACCCCTGGGAGAAAACACTGAAAAACATAAGTTCACGGGACAGCAGCGGAATGGACAACCAGAGCGTAATTTTTGTGCCTGCGCCCCTTTTTAACATAGAAGCTGATAAGGATGTCGGCAGGATACTCAGCCAGTTGGACAAGAATGATCCTGTAGTCCTGGCCAGTTTCTTTTATCATCCGACGCAGGAATTTAAATACCTTTACAAGATGCAAAACGCAAAGGGAATAGAGTTTTACGCGCATGAACCAGACTCCTATTTAAAGAGGCTGATCAACGGGTTTAAGGAAAGAGGCTACAAATTCGTCTCAGTTTATGACCTGATAGGTTTTTTGCCGGCTGAGCGTGTTACCGGTATTTCCACCGACAAGAACAAGGTTTTACTGGCCGGTGATGTCGATGGCGACGGGCGCGCGGACTTTATCTCGGGGGACCCGGCCGCAGGCCACTGGCAGGTGTCCGCAAGCCGGGTGGAAAGTTCTCTTCCTAGAAATAACCCGGAATCGTTTACCCAGGCCGGGGACTGGTTGGCGAACTGGGGGCAGGGCGGCGCCAAGGACTTTGCCGTTGGTGACTTTAACAATGACGGGAAAAAGGACCTGGTTTCCTGGGATAAAAAGACAGGGGAGATTCAAGTCGCTTTGAGTGACGGCAGTAATTTTATACCTCAGCAGCAGTCCTGGGGCAGTTTTAACGCCTCTCAAGGCACGGTTAAAATCTTTGCCGGACGTTATAATAACAGCAGCAAGGATGGGCTCCTGTTTTGGGTCCAGGATGAAAACACAGCCTATGTGATGCTTAGCGGCGCGGACAGCTTTAGCCAGGCTAAACCCTGGCTGCAGAATTGGGGGGAAGGCGCAGGCTCACAGATTTTAACCGGAGATTTTAACGGTGACGGGAAAAAAGACCTGGCGGCGCACAACAAAAACACCGGCAACATCCAGGTTGCCCTAAATGACGGAGACAAGTTTGAGCCTTCCGGTGACAGCGGTGGACAGCCCTGGATTACAGGCTTTGTTACCGGCGACAGGTGGCAGGTGCTGACAGGAGACTTTACAGGCGAAGGCGCCGACGATTTTATTGCTTATGACAAATTGATCGGAAAGTGGGAATTCATTCTTACCAGGGATAAGCAGTTTGTTATTGAAAGCTGGCCTGTGGTTTTTGGCAAGGATCCAGGTGGGCAGGCTCTGGTTGGTGATTTTAACGGCGACAAAAAACTTGACCTGGCAGTGTCGCGTCAATTTGCCGGAGGACAAACTCCAATTGATCTTGCTGTCTCAGTTATGAACAGAAAAAACAGCCCCTAAACGGGGCTTTTTTTTGGCCCTTTTAGCCCTAGAAAAAATTAGGACGAAAGTCTCATGAAAAAAAGTACAAAATTTTATACAATTATAGAACCTGGTTTTTAGATTACGCGGGGGTGTAATTTTGCTAAAAGTGACATTTAATATACCTTGCGGCGTTTCTATCGCAGGCAACAGCCCGCAAGGCCTCTGTCTTCCGTTGCCGGGCGGCGGCAGGCCCAGATTGGGTGAAACCTGGATTGTTGATATAGCCAATAGAATCTCCACGCGTTCGCTGTATGTAAAGCTGGTCAGGCGGTGGAAAGGTCTGTTAACGGACTATGAATCCATCCAAAAAGGGCAGCCTGACTTCCGTAAAGGGCTGCTTGTTTTTCGGGACGGTGTTTCATTTCCTCTCAGTAATACATCTTACGCAAGGTTATGGGAAGATTATCTGGTGTTATTTGCCAATATCAACGCTGTTATCATACGCCAGGGAACTGCCGTCCGCTGGAGGAAAAAGGGTAAGCCGCCTGAGGAATTACCTTTATACCGCTTTGCCACAAAATATAAACACCAGCCGCTGCTTGGCGACAGGGAAGATGTGGACTATTTTTTAAGCTCAATTGGGCGCTTGACAGCACAGGCCATAGAGGAATCACGGCTTAAGAAAATGGGATCACCGCCTGAAATCGACAGTGTACGGGAAGTAAGGGGGATCTCAATGTCTTCCCTTTAGAAAAATTTATAATGTCTGCAGCTTGCTCCCGGCCATCGCCGGGTTTAGCATTTTACAGAGGAATCAGCCTTTGAACAGTTGAAGAAACACATCAATTAATTTAGAATCTATTTAAGGGAATTAATATTTATTATATGGAAAAGGTGATGAGCGATGAAAAGGCCGGACTTTGACACTTTCAGGGAAATGTTTTTGGATTGCCTGGGTCGTGAGATTAAGCTCGCTGGTGAAGAAAAGAGATGGGTTGATATTGGTGAGCCTGCAACCAGGAGGAAAATACTGGAGTCTGTGAATAGAAAGATGAAGAAGGGTTACAGTATTGAATTCGAAATAAACCAGAGACTTTTATCAGTCGAGGGCACCGTGGAAAGCGCAATTATCCAGACTTTCCATGAGCTCAGCACGATAAACATCATGGAAAGGATAAACGCTAAAATCAGGGGCAGGCTGAATTAATAAAAAGATTGAAAAGAACAAAAAGATAATTAAAAAAATATTTTAAAAATATTGTTAATTTATGAAGGAATTTTTAAACAAGTTGTTGTATAATATAGATCAAGAGGTTGGTGAAAGACCTATTTGCCGGGTCGTTATAGAGTAACCGCCTCATGCAATGGTTTTTGGGGGTTTAGTTAAGCCGGCTGGACCGGTATTACGCGCTGGAATTTACTATTCTGGTGGCGTGTACCGTATACGGTGTGGTTTTTCTATAAGTCCTGAAGGCCGTTTTTATTTTTAGGCTAGGCAGGAGGTGATGAGTGCACAAGAAGCAGGGAATAATTCTTATTTTAAGATCTTAGTATCAGTAAGTGCTATTATTTGAATACCTAATAAGAATGAAAGGACGTGAAATTATGCCTAGATGGGTACCTTTACTTGGAGGATTTTTAGGCAGCACCACCTGCGGTTTGCTGCTGTATGCTTTCAGCGTATTCATCAAGCCCCTGCGGACAGAATTCGGTTGGACAGCTACCCAGGTAGGTCTGGCCTACGCCATTGTTGTCCTGGTGTTCGGCCTGATGACGTTCCCGGCCGGCAAACTGAGCGACAAGTTTGGGCCAAGGCCGGTGGTGGTTATCGGGGGAGCCATACTTGGTATCGGCTTCTACCTGGTATCAACTTTAAAAGGAGCGGGAGATTTAAGTAAATTATATCTATACTATGGACTTATCGCTGGTTTTGGAGGCGGGATGGTTTACCTGCCGCCAATTGCTACCGCGCCCAAGTGGTGGCCTGACCGGCGGGCTCTGGCCACTGGCCTTTCGGTGGTCGGCCTCGGTCTGGGTTCGTTTATCATGGGTCCGCTGGCGACATCCATGATTAACAACCCGGCTATCGGTAACGGCAGCGCGCTGCCTGTGTTCAAGTATGTGGGTATGGCGATGTTTGTTATGGCTATCGTCGCCGGACTGTGCCTGTCGAATCCGCCAGCCGGATACAAGCCGGCCGGCTGGAACCCGCCCGCGCCTAAAGCAGGCGCGCCCAAAGTGGGCAGGGACTTTACCTTCGGTGAGACAATCAGGTCTGTCCAGTTCTGGCTGCTTTACGCCGCTTATTTTTGCGGCTCGTTTGCCGGCCTGATGGTTATCGGGGTTATGGCCGCCCACGGTAATTATGAAATGAGCAAAGAAGCGGCTGCCCTTGCCGGGGTTGCTGTGAAGGAACTTCCGGCGGATGTGACGAAAACTATCGCCATGCAGGCTGCCATTGCGACCAGTTCTCTTAATGCCGCGAACGCCCTGGTCCGGGTCTTGATCGGCGCCATTGCCGATAAGACTGGCACGAGAATATGTTTCCTGGTCACCTTCGTCCTTCAGGTTGTGGCCATGCTGGTGCTGTTCCCGGTAGGGAAAACTCTTTTCCTGCTCTGCGTAGTGGCAATTATCCTCGGCTGGAACTATGGCGCCATGTTCACCCTGTTCCCGGCCACCTGCCTGCAGTACTTCGGCCCGACAGCGCAGGGTTCCAACTACGGCCTGCTGTTCACCTCCTGGGGTTTAGCCGGCTTTATATCGAACCTGCTGGCTGGCAGAATGTTCGACATGTTTGGCACATACTCCATGTCGTTTGTTATCGGCGCTGTTTTCGTCGCGATTGGTGTATTCTGCCTGATAATCGGCAAAAAACCAGCAATTATGGAGGCATAACGTTCACAGAAATATCAGTTTGTTTTTCAAAAAGAGCGCCCTGCACTGCCGGGCGCTCTTTTTATGAATTAATATATACTGGTTAGGAATTATTTGAAAATATTTTCATAACAGGCGCGGCAGACATAGAAGCCAACTGAGCTGCGGCAGATGATCAGTTCCTCGAATTCTCCACCGGGCTTCCACTGGTAGCACTCCGGGCATCGCTCCAGTTCATTTTCAGACCACTGGCCGCCGCATGAAAAACATAAGAATTGAGAAGCTGCGCTCCTGCCAGCTTCGCCCTGGACCACCAGCGCCAGGTTGCCGCATTTCGGGCATTCATAAACTGGTAATTTAGTCTTCACATTGATATGCTCAGGTTTTTTCAGCCCGGCAGTTTTTTCTATGTACTCCACTGCCCCATTATAACTGTCGGTCTCATATCCACATGAGCTGCAGAGAACCTTCCCATCCCCGGTAATACGCCATTCGCGTCGGCAGCGGGGGCATTCCAACATAGGATTGCTCACCTGGGCTAACCTCCATCCGTGTAATTGCATATATGTTTCCATTTGCTTTATTCCATAATACATGCGTGCGGTCCTGTGCGCAACCGCTCTGTTAAAAGAAAACGCGCCTTTTGCCAAGGCGCGGGTGAGTAGGGGGTATATAACTTTTTATCTTTTAATTTGCACTGGGTTATTCTTTGATCTTCTTTCTAACGAAATAGCCTTTAGGATCGATAACTTCCCGGATCAGGCGAACCTCTTCAACCGTGGGCGGTTCAAAAGCATATACATCATCAGGGATAATCAGTTCGAAACCAGTTGCTTCCTGTACGCTCTTGACAGTCTCGCCGGGGAGAGTCGCAATAAGTTTCATCCGCTTGGTCTCATCGTCAAAGCCCATAATGGCTTTGGTGGTAATGACCCTGTATGGACCCTGTCCGGCATGGCCGGCGCGCCAACGGGCGTTGGGGGAACCATCCAGGTAGCCGGGACTGGTGATATAGTCAATCTTTTCGTTGAAACGTCTGGGCTCGTGGACCATGATGATGATTGTGCGCTCACAGGAGCAGGCCATGTCGCTGGCGCCGCCGCTGCCGGGAAGGCGGGTTTTGGGTTTTTGATAGCTTTCCGGGAACGATCCCATCATAGTGGAGTTCAGGTTGCCATAGGGGTCAATCTCAGCGCCGCCGATGAACCCGAAGTCGCAAAAACCGCGCTGGGTCAGTTCGAAAGCTGAGTTAAGACCAAGCAGGTAGTTAGCCTTGTAAGTAGTTCTGGAACCACCTACTGAAAGAGGCAGTCCGCGGGAAAGCTCCGGTCCTACAGCGCCGGCTTCAAATACCGGGACAATACCGGGGCCGTGCGTCAGTTGGGCCAGGGTGATTGCCACCATCGGCAGGCCTGTGCCGGCAAATACCACTTTATTGTCGATCAGGGTCCTGGACCCCGCCACAACGATCATCTCTTGGGGAGTAAAGTCTTCTGAATATTTAGCCACAGTTTTCCACCTCCTAACTTCCTAATACCGTGTAGGCCGCGTCAAGCCGAATGCCAGGCTCGATTTTCTGGACATACTGGATTTGGCTCAGCGGGATCTTGTTGATGAACTCGGTTGTGTTTTCCACGCCGAAGATGTACTTGTCATAATATTCCTTGAGCTGCGTGGGATCACCCTTGCGGAATTTTTCACAGGCGTTCCTGAACTCGGGGATGTGTTTTTCGTCATAGTAGTAAAGTCCGCCGCTGTTGCCCGGATATGCCCCGTAAGGCACTTCAATAACCGCGTCTACCGAGAAGTAGGGGATACTGATCCTGTTCGGGTAGCGAGTCATGTCATCATGTTCAATCAGGCGCTCACAGGTAACAATAGTGTGCGCGGCAGCCATTGATATTTCAGGGCAGGTAAAGAGCGGTCCCTGAATCCGGCAGTTGCCGTAGATGTCCGCTTCCTGTACGTGTACGAGCGCGACGTTTGGATGGGAGGCCGGCAGAAGCATGATCGGCCTGTTGGTAAACGGGCAGTCCTGAACCACAGCCCTGTTGGTCTTGAGCATGTCGCTGCCAAGCGGGCTGCGGCAGGGGATAAAAGGCAGTCCCATGGAGCCTGCTTTAAAACGGGCGGACATGTTGTAGTTGCTCCAGTCTTCCATTTCAATCAGGGCGTTCTCGGTCAAATAACGCAGCAGCGGTGAAATGCCGAAAGCTTCATGTGCCATATAGGCAAGTTCCATTCTCTTGATGCTGTTTTTGCTGTCATCAAGACACATAGCTCCAGCCAGGTATTCAGGGGCAAGACCGGCGGACTGGTAAGAAAGGGTTAAGTCTTTTCTTCCCTGCCTGATGATCTCATGCACGATTGCGATGGGCTGCCTGGCGTTAACGAAACCAGCGATACCAAGGTTGTCTCCGTCCTTGACATACTTTTGGACCGCCTCTTTAAGGCTTATTCTCTTGTCTCTTTTTGATTTGTCCTTGTTTGCCAGGAATTGCCTGGCTTCATCGGGTGATAGGCCTGTCCAGTACATATTCACTCTCCTTTTTCGGTTTCTAAAATCCAAACACATATTTTTTTGGATTCTCTCCCGCCGACTAATCGGGATACTGCCGCAACAAAAATTTTTAGACCAATTAGTCATTTATTGTTGGCAAATAAAAGAATAAAAATCTTCTGTCCAGTAGTCATTTGTTCATATAGATTAAGGACTGGTCTTTTTGTTGCGACTGCTTGAAACCGTTTCCTTTCCTGTAGTCTACTCTCTCTTTATTTTTTTAAAAACTAACCCCCTTAAAAGTTAATTCTATTTGCATAATAAAGAGTATTCTATTGGCTATAAGAACAGGTGGCATTGTACTAAAGGACTAGTACCAAAATCAATTATTTTAAAGTTTATTTATCGAAATATTAAGAAAACTCACAATATTAAAGAATATTCACACAGAATTACCCATAATAAGGTTTTTTTATTTGATAAATAAATATTTATCACATTGTCTTAAAGGACAATGGTAGTATGTCTTATTAACTAGGACACCCGATCATTGTTGGTAAATTAATAAGCCTGTAAGATATTAGGGAGTGCAATTATCCCGCTTTTAAAATACATTGACACGATCTGGTGTTTAGCAATTTTTAACTGGGGGGTGAAACGGTCCTATTAATGTCAATCCGTTGTGTTAATTGATTGCTGTATTTGAAATCAGACTTTTTAAAGAGGAGGTAAAAAAATGCTAAGCGAAGCTAGTTCCAAAATCAAAAATATCTCCACTCTGGAGTACAAGGAAAAAGAATTTAAATACTGGGGCCCGACACCTGATGAATCAAGGAAATTGATGGTGAATAAATCGCATGCCCTTAAAGACAAGAGAATGTCTTTAAAGGAAGCGGTGGGCAAACACATCAGGGATGGTATAAATCTGGGTATTGGCGGCTTTGTCAACACCAGGGTTCCCGTTTCTATCATCCATGAAATAATAAGACACGGGGCCAGGGATCTGACACTGTCTTTCCAATCAAACTCCATTTGTCCTGAATTACTGGCGGGAGCCATGATCCTGGATCCCGACCGTGTATCCATAAAGCGTGTTGAATTGGCCTGGTGGGGGTATGAAATTATCGGTATAGCACCTATGATTCGCTACCTTGCGACCAATGGATTAATTGAAATGGACGATTACACGAACTACGGCATGTCCGTCAGGTTCAAAGCGGCATCGATGGGAATTCCCTTTATCCCGGTTAGAGATCACGGCGGCTCAGATATGGAACTGGTGAACAGGGGCAAAATGATTGAGTGTCCGTTTACCGGCAAGAATGTTTACCTGCTCCCGGCCTGCCATCCCGATGTGGGCATCGTCCACACTTCAGCCGCGGATATGTACGGCAACGCCAGGATTTTCGGGGCTTACTGCACCTGCCCGGAAATAGCCCAGGCTGCCAACGCCACGATTATGACCACCGAGAAAATTATCCCCTCTGAAAATATAAGGAACTATCCAAATTTCACCGAAATTCCGTTCCCGGTTGTGGACACTGTAACTGAAGTACAGTACGGGGCTCATCCTGGAGCCAGTTACGGCAACTACTGGTTTGATATGGACCACATCAAAATGTTCAGAAGTGTTTGTGAAGATTTCCGCAAGACCGGGAGCAAGGATGCAATGAAAAAATATTATGATGAGTACATTTTTGGCTGTGAAAATCATGATGATTTCCTTGATAAAATTGGTTACAAAACCCTTAAGAAACTCAAGGATATGGACGGCGGCCAGCCAATCATCTTGACCTAGATGCAGCTTAAGTTAATATATTATTACACAAGGAGGTAAAAAAATGTCTGAATACACTCCATTTGAAATGATAGCCTATACTGGCTCCAGAGTTCTTGAGGACGAAAGAATAGTGTTCGTGGGCACAGGCCTGCCGATCATTGCCGCGATGCATGCCCAGCTGACCCATGCCCCCAACCTATATATGATTTATGAAGCAGGTTCTCTGGCGCCCATCCTGGATATGGGGATGCCGCTGTCTGTCGGTGACACCAGGGCTGCCCGTAAAGCCTGTTACCTAAAGGGATTATGCGGGGCCTTTGAACTGACCCAGAGAGGGTGTGCGGACTTCGCCTTTATTGGCGGCGCCCAGGTTGACATGTACGGTAATATCTGTTCGACAATAGAAGGGCACAATTATGATAAACCAGGCATCAGGTTCCCGGGAAGTGGCGGCGCCGGTGCCATGGCCGCCAACTGCGAAAAGACGATTGCCATTATGGCGCTGGAAAAAAGGAGATTTGTTAAGAAGCTTGACTTTGTAACCAGCATAGGTTTTGGCGACGGTTCTCCTGACTACAGGGATAAAGCAGGGGTGATGGGTTCCGGACCTTACAGGGTTATTACCAACCAGGCGCTTTTTGGGTTTGATCAGGCGACCAGAAGGATGATGCTTTTGGAAGTAAAACCGGGCAGGACGCCGGCAGAGATCCAGGAACTGGTTGACTTTGAATTAATTATTCCGCCGGATGTTAAAGAAATGGCTGAGCCTACGGATGAAGACCTGCGGCTGCTCAGGGATGTTATTGACGCGGAGGGATACTTCCTGAAGAGGGTTATAAAGAAATAGTATTTTTCAATATAATTTTAAACACACGGAGGTGTTACTATTTAAAGAATAAAACAGTCTTTTTGGGACTTTATAGAAATTAAAATGAAAACTACCCCCTACTCACCTGCGCCTTGGCAAAAGGCGCATCTTTTTTTAATTCGGTTCCATCATCTTTTCCTGAATGGCCAGCACAGCCGCCTGGGTACGGTCATTGACATCCAGTTTGATTAAAATGCTGCTGACATGGGCTTTTACGGTACGCAGGGTAATACTTAGTTTGCTGGCTATCTCCTTATTGCTGTGGCCGTTTACAATAAGCTGCAGTACTTCTGTTTCACGAATTGTCAGCAGGGACGATTCTTTTTGGGTCTGGTGATGGGGGGTTCCCTGGACCAGGTTTACCAGCAGATCATTGGCAATAGCGGTATCGACAAAATAACGTCCCTCAGCCACGCTTTCAACAATTTCGATTAACTGCTCCGGAGAGCTGTCCTTAAGCACATAGGCGGAGCATCCGTCGCGGATGGCCTGAACCACCTTGTCATGCTGGTTGCTCACAGTGAGGATAATAACCTGGATGCCCGGGTGCTTTGATTTAATAATACGGGCCGCCCTGATGCCGTCAATCTTGGGCATATTAACGTCCATCAAAACCATTGTGGGTTTCTGAGCTGCCACCGCCTCCAGTGCTTCCTCACCGTTGGTGGCTTCTCCTACCACGGAGATATCATGCAGTTCAAAAAGCATCCTTAAGCTGCGGCGGACCAGCGGGTCGTCGTCCACCAGCAATAGCTTGATTTCACTATTCAAGAATTCATTCATCATTTTCAACACCTCTCAGAGATTGATTATAAACTGGCAGGGTAACAGTGAATTTAGTCCCCCAGCCAGGTTCGCTTTCAACTTTGATCGAGCCGCGGTGCGCTTCAATATTTTTTTTGGCTATGGCCAGACCCAGCCCCGTACCAGTTTGTTTGGTGGTGAAAAAAGGCTCAAATATTTTTTGCTGGATCTCCAGCGAAATACCGCTGCCCCAGTCTTCGACTTTAGCAACAACCTGGTCGAATAAGTGGTTAGTGGAAACACGCACAGTGCCACCGTCTTCGGTGGCGGCAATGGAGTTGGAAAGAAGGTTGCTGAATATTTCCTTAAGCTTTTCACAGTCCGCCAGTATGCAGGGAACAGGTTTATTCAGAGATGTTTCGATAATAACGCCTTTTCCGTATTGATTTCTATATTCTGAAACCACATCTTTAAGAAGCTCGTTTAAGTCAACTTCTGTAAAGCGGAGGTATGTGTCACTGGAGAAATGAAGAAGGTCCTCCATGGTCCTGCTCACCCGGTCGACCGCTTCCTTGAGAATTTTTAAATCTTCGCTGATGTCCATTTTCCAGGCGGATTTTTTTTCAAGTGAGTAAAGGGAAAGCCTGATGGATGTGAGCGGATTTTTAACCTCATGTGCTATGATTGCAGCCGCCCTGCCCAGGGCTGCCAACCTCTCGGCCTGTTTTACCTTTTGTTCCAGAACGGTAATTATATGATCTTTTTCTTTTAGACCCTTTTCGTAGGTCAGGGCATTCTTAACGGCGATACCGATTTGATTGGCAACCAGTTCCAGCATGCGCAGGTCCCTGACGCTGAAATCTCCCCGGCTTTCCGGGCGGGTAACATGGATGGTGCCGATAAAGTTCCCTTCCAGTATTATGGGGGCGCCGATACCGAATAAAATACCTTCCCGACGCATCGCCGATTGAAAATACGGAAGCTTTTTAATCTCTTCTATAGTGTGGATGTCTGTGGAACGCCAGCCTTTTTTTGTTGAGAGCTGTTTTTTGAAAAGGAAGTGGCTGGAGATGTTTTCAGCAAACTGCTTTAAGAGCCTGTCGCTCAAGCCGATGTTGGAGTGGATGGTTACTTTGCCGGTTGTTTCGTGGTAGAAAAAAATGCCACTTTTAGCATGCGGTATAAGCCTTGGCAAATAAGAGTGGACCGATTGAAGAATCTCGTCCAGGTCGAGATGCGAGGTGACTATCCCGTGGATGTCCAAAAGCATCTCAAGTTCGTCCACAGATAGGTCCTTATTCAATCCCCCTTTGCCGCTGGTTCTGACCACTGACATTAAGAACCTCCCTCTAGCAAGAAGAAATTTTAAGTATGTTAATACTATTATAGTATGTCCGGGTAAAATTCGCACTCTTTGAATTATTTCATCATCTTAAAAAAGCAGCCTCTTTTTTAACAGAGCTTGATTCAAGTAATTTTTGGGAAGATAATGGTAGGGAACAGATATAAAGAAAAAGGAGGGAGACTAATACATGATTTGCTTGTTTGAGGATGCCGAGCCTGTTATCGATAAAACCGCTTTTATAGCTCCAGGCGCGGTGGTGATTGGAAAAGTCCGGATAGGCCCGCTGGCCAGCATCTGGTATAATACCGTCGTCCGTGGAGATTACGATCAGGTTAGCATTGGCGCCTGCACCAATATTCAGGATGGCTCCATCCTGCATGAACACGCTGGGTTCCCTCTCTATGTGGGTGAAAGAGTTACGGTCGGGCACCGTGTTCTGCTGCATGGCTGCACTGTTGAGGACGATGCTTATATAGGCATGGGCGCCATAATCTTAAACGGTGTGCGCATAGGCGCCGGAGCGGTAATAGGGGCAGGTTCCCTGGTGCTCCAGGGCCAGGAGATTCCACCGGGCACGCTGGCCATGGGGACGCCGGCAAGGGTGGTAAGAGCTATAAAAGAGGAGGAGTTGGAAAGATTTCGGGGAGCGGTAGGCAGGTATCTTAAATTAGCGGAAAAACACCGTGGGATTTCGCAATCAAGGTGAATGTTAATAAAAAATAGATATGATCCAATAGGTCAGGCTGGCGAACAGGGCGGTTACTGGCAGCGTGATCACCCAGGCTACAACCATCTGCTGGGCGGTGGTCCAGCGGACTGAGGAAAGACGCTTGGCTGAACCCACTCCCATAATCGAAGATGAAATGACGTGGGTGGTGCTGACCGGCAGCTTAAACAGTGTGGCTATGATAATAATCAGCGCTGACGAGACGTCTGAGGCAAAGCCGCTAGCGGGCTCCAGCTTGATGATCCTGGTGCCGATGGTCTTAATGATCCGCCACCCGCCAACCGATGTGCCGAGAGCCATGGCCAAGGCGCATGAAACTTTCACCCAGTCGGGAACATCAAGGTTTGCTTGAAACCCCCCGGCCACCAGGGCAAAAGTGATTATGCCCATAGACTTTTGAGCGTCGTTGGTGCCGTGGCTGAAGGCCTGCCAGGCGGCGGTAAAGATTTGCAAGGTGCGAAAGTTCCGGTTTACTTTGCCCGGGTTGCAATTCTTGAAAACAGCCATAATAAGGTTCATTATTATATACCCGACAGTAAACGCTACCAGAGGTGAAATGATCAAAGCTTCGAGAATTGTAAAAAAACCCGCGTAATTTACTGCGCGCAAACCTTCGGCAGTTATAACCGCACCGGCTAAAGAACCGATCAGAGCGTGGGAGGAACTGCTGGGAATTCCGAAATACCAGGTTATCAGGTTCCAGGTGATGGCAGCGATGAGGGCTACCGCCACTATGACCACGCCGTGTTCCAGTTTGAGCGGGTCGGCTATTTTGCCACCGATTGTTTTGGCCACACCGGTGAAAGCCAGGGCGCCGAGGAGGTTCATGACGGCGGATAACAAAATCGCAATTCTGGGCGGCAGGGCTTTAGTTGAAATGGAAGTTGCGATGGTATTGGCCGTGTCGTGGAAACCGTTAATAAAGTCAAAAGAAAGCGCCAGAATAACGATCACAGTTATGATTAATGTTGATTCAACCATTTTGTTCCCCTTATGAATTGCGCATAATGATGCCTTCTAGAATATCAGCCACGTCTTCGCAGGCATCGGATACCTCTTCCATCATATAATAGATTTCTTTCCTTTTTATGATTTCAATCGGGTCGGTGCAGGTGGAAAAGAGGGTTTTAAGGCTATCCCTGAGCAGGTCGTCAGCCACATTTTCCAGGTCATTTATTTTATGGGTGTGCCGGGGCATTTCCTTCAATTTTTTTTCAACAAGGCAATTAATGGCGTAGGCTATCTCCTGGGTACACATCTCAATATTTCTGGCAAAAAGCTTCATAAAATCGTCAACTTCGGTAACATTAAAAAGGTCAAAGCTCCAGGCGCAGGCCTCCAGGAGATCCAGGACATCATCAAGCTTTATGGTAAGGCCCAGGATGTCCTCCCTTTCCAAAGGTGTGATAAAAGTATTATTCAGGGCGCGAATAATCTCATGGGTGTACTGATCCCCCTTGGATTCATGAGCCTTGATTTGAATGGCGAACTTTTCGGCATCTTCCAGATTGTTCATTTCCTCCCGGAAAACCTGGGAAGTCAACTGGATGTTTTCTACCACCAGCAGAAAATACTCAAAAAAAGGGTCCTTTTTTCTTTGAAACATAATTTCACTCCTAAGCAGATGGAATAAAGCCGGTTTCTCTCTGATATCATACCATAACCGGGAGTTCTTAATGTTAAAACCATGTTAAGATTTATTTAATAATTATTTAATTGCTTTTTAGATAGATTTGCGATACAAAGAAGACAATGGAAAATAAAAGAAGGGAGCGGGTTAATGCAGCTGAATATTTCAGATATCATTTGGATAATTTTCATATTTATGGCTTTGTTGCCAGCGTTAAAACAGCAGCGGCTGGAAGTGATGAGGCTGAGATTGATGCGTAAAATTGAATTAAGCCGCCAGTCCAGGCTGATAACTCTGATTCACCGGCAGGAACTGCTCAGTTTGCTGGGCATACCATTATCAAGATACATAAATATTGAGGATTCCGAAGCTATACTCCGCGCTATCAGACTTACACCGGATGACATGCCGATAGATCTTTTAATGCACACGCCTGGTGGCCTGGTCCTGGCCTCAGAGCAAATTGCCAGGGCGCTGCAGAGACATAAAGCCAAAGTGACCGTGTTTGTGCCGCATTACGCTATGTCCGGCGGAACGATGATAGCGCTGGCCGCCGATGAGATAGTTATGGACGACAACGCGGTATTGGGGCCGGTGGATCCTCAACTGGGTGAGTTTCCGGCGGTATCCATCCTGGAGGTCATACGACAAAAGGAAAAAGACAAGATAGACGACCGCACCCTGATGATGGCGGAAATTGCCGCTAAGGCTATCAAACAGGTCAGGGAATTTGTGTACTACCTACTCTCCGACAAGATGGAGGAGGCGCGGGCCAGGGAATTAGCCGAGCTTCTTTCCAGTGGGAACTGGACCCATGACTACCCTATAGACAGTGAACAGCTTAAAAAAATGGGGCTTCCTGTGACTGTAGGCCTTATAGACGAAATATACGCTTTAATGGACCTTTACCCGCAGCCTGCTCAAAGGCGCCCTTCAGTTCAGTTTATACCGCTTCCTTACGGCAGAAGGGAAGGTGAACCGGGGGGGAAACGGTAGTAAAATTGTTTAAATTATTATTAATTGCGGGGAGGAGTTTTTTTGCATACAGGTCTGGTTTACGACCCGGTTTACCTTAATCATGATACCGGTGGTCATCCGGAAAAAGCTGCGAGGGTGTCACATACCTATAATGTTCTTAAAAATGCGGGAGTCCTGGATAACCTGCTCTTATTGAAGCCGCGCCAGGCCAGTACGGATGAAGTGGCTATGGTGCATAACGAGGATTACATCAACAGTGTAAGGGAATTCTCCAGCAGAGGCGGGGGCAGTTTTGGAAGTGACAACAGCGGTTCCAGCGGCACCTTCGAAACCGCGCTGTTTGCCGCTGGGGGTACTCTTACGGCCATAGAAGCGGTTTTAGACAAAAAAGTGGAATCTGCTTTCGCCCTGGTGCGGCCACCGGGCCATCACGCCACACCGGGGCAGGCCATGGGTTTTTGTTTCTTTAACAATGTGGCCATAGGCGCCCGCTATGCTATTAAGAGATACGGCCTGAAACGGGTTCTGGTAATCGACTGGGATGAGCACCACGGCAACGGGACGGAGCAAATTTTCTACAGCGATCCCTCGGTTTTGTATTTTTCAGTGCACCGGGACTGGAGTTTCCCGGCCTCCGGCCTTGCCGACAGGACAGGTCAGGGCAGTGGGGAGGGATACAATATCAACGTCCCCCTTCCCAGAAGATCCGGCGACGCTGATTACGAATATGTTTTCCGGCAAATCCTCCAGCCTGTGGCTAACGTCTACCGCCCGGAACTGGTCTTGATATCGGCGGGGATAGACCCCCATGTCAAAGACCCTATTGGACAGATGAACATGTCTTCCAGCGGCTTTCTGAAACTGACTGAAATTGCCTGTGAAATAGCCTGTGATTGCTGCGATGGCGCCCTGGTAGCGGTACTGGAAGGCGGCTACAACCTGAATGCTCTGGCGGAGGGAGTGTTTGCGGTCGTACACACGATGAATGTTTGGGAAAACCAAAAAACCAGAGCCCTGGAGTCAGGTCTGCCTGTAAAAATCGCGGTAAAAGGTGTGGTCAACAACGTTAAAGGCATCCAAAAAAAATACTGGCCGGTTTTATTCATCTGACGAGAAAGTGTGTTCTTCAGCCAGCTCATCAAAGCCCAGTCTTTTAAAGATACGGTTAAGCCTTAAAGCTACGAACCCCAAAACAGCGGCGGTAAATACGGTAAAATACATACCGGCGCCTATACCTGTTCCCAGGCCTGCTGTAAGCCAGATACTGGCGGCTGTGGTCAGCCCGCTGACTTTATTTTCTTCCCGGAAGATTAGCCCTCCGCCGATAAAACCTACCCCGACCACAATTTGGGCGGCTATCCTGGCAGGGTCCATATTGGTGCGGAAATACGGGGCGCCGCTAAATTCCTGAAACCCGTAGACTCCGATAATGGTAAAAAGAGCGGCGCCTAATCCCACCAGGGCGTGGGTTCTTAAACCCGCGGGTTTATGACGGAACTTTCTTTCCGTTCCGATCACAGCTCCTATTAAGAATGCCAGAAAAAGTCGCAGAGCTATTTCTGCATCATTGATCAGCAGTGCGGCAACCCCCTTTGATTTTTTGTAACTTAACATATGATTCTTCTTCTCAATTTATCCGGGTTTCGAAAAAATTAAGGGATGCCCATTAAAGGGCATCCCGTTTTTGGCTACCACGTCCCTGTCATGGACCGCCCGGCTCGTTCAATGGCCAACCGGACAAGGTTACCGCAGTCTTTTGAGGAGACGTTGCCGAAGTAACCTCCGTCACCGCGCACCACGTTACCAACACCAAGTTCATCGGCTAACTCGTACTTGAGCCTTTCGGACATTACTCCTCCACGCCTTCTGCTCATTAGCCTACCCCCTTATTTAATTGGGACGGCAGCCTTTATTATTATTTGTTTAAAGTATTGATCATAACCCTGAAAAATGTAGGGTTAAAAAGAAAAATTAGAATCTGGAATACAAAGTTAAGAATTCATTTTCCCACCTGGCAATTTGACCCTGGCCTTTTCTGCCAGGTCCAGGCTGGCGTCCCGGACAACTTGATCTTCCGCAGTTAATCCGCTCAAAATTTCAACATTTTGCTGGTCGCTGATCCCGGTTTTTACCAGCTGGTGCTGGATTCGTTTATCGATTACCACCATGACTTCTTTTTGTCCATCCTCTCTGGTACGCACAGACTCCCTGGGCAGTGTCAGTACGTTTTGACGGCTCATGGTTTCGATGGACACGCGCACCTCGTAACCGGGCTTCAGGTGGACCGGATCGGGCAGGGTGATAATTACCGGCACCCGGCGCTGAATAACTCCCAAAGCAGAGGTTTTTTCTTCCGCCTGCGGATAGATTTTTTTCACTTCGCCCACCAGCACCTGCTGGCCCAATACCGGGGCCGTGATAGTAGCCCTTTGGCCGATTTTGACATCTGCCAGGTCATCGCTTAAGATATCGGCTTTAACCTCCAACTGGTCTGACACCGCCACATTGACCAGCAGAGTGCCCTGGTTAACCACCTGTTCCTGTTTAACCGGCAGGTTCAGTACGATACCGTTAACCGGGCTCTTGACTACCAGCTGCCGCTCTTTGGCGCTTAGCTGCTGCAGGGACTGGTTCAGGCCGGTCCCCTGGGCCAGGGCACTTTCCAGGATTGAGTTTTGTTCACTAATATTCTGCTGGGCAGTATCAACCTGTAACTTGGCCTTATCAAAATCCACCCGGCTGATTGCCCCGGCTTTAAATAATTCTTGCGAACGGGCCAGGTTGTCCTGGGCTTCCTTCAATTCCAACTGGAGGCGCTCCAGGGCAGCACGGGCGCCGGTTGCGGCAGCCGCGGCCTGGGATATCTGGGAGTTTACATCACTGATCTGGAGTGCCAGGTCCAGGTTTTCCAACACCGCCAGGGTTTGGCCGCTTTCCACGGCCTGGCCTGTTTCCACAGGTACTTCCAAAACCCTGGCGCTTTGCGTGGCGTGTATGTCGTAGTTAGTTGTCGCCTGCACGTAGCCGGTGTCGGTCACTGCCCGGATAATACCGCCTTGCTTAGCCTGGACTGTTTCAACCTTTGTGCCGCCGTTGGCGTAAGCCCAGATGGCCATGCCCAACACCACCAGGACTGCAATTACCAGGTAAATTATAGTTTTCCGTTTCAAATTTCATTCCTCCCTAATCCCTGGTCTTTAATACTTCCACCAGATCCAGCGTTTTCACTCCTCTGACCGCCAGGCGGTAAGCGGCCATGATGAAAAAGATCCCACCCAAAGCCGACAGGACGTAAGTCAGCGGGTAAATCACGACCTTGAAGGTATAGGTGCTGTAAAGATCAGAAGATGTCATCATTGCCTGGATATAGTAGTCTGCAAGCAGGCGGCCGAAAGGCAGGCCCAGGGCTACACCCAAAAGCGTCTGCAGCAAATTTTCTTTAAGCAGGAGGCCGGAGACCTCCTGTACGGTAAAGCCCATTACCCGCAGGGATGCCAACTCCCTCTTGCGTTCAGCAAAGCTGATCACCGAGGCGTTGTAAACAATGGCGAACCCCAGTACAATGGCAAATGCGACCATTACAAATATATAATAATACATGTAATCCATCTGCGCTGTAAAGCTCTCCATTTCTTTCCGGTGACTGAGGATGGAAGAAACCCCGGTCATGTCGTTCAGCTTATCTTCCACCAGGGGGGCTTTTCCCGCGTCAACCTTGAGCATGGTTCCTGAGATGAGCCGGTTTTCCTGCATGATCAGGTTGGCCTGCTCCAAAGTGAGATAAGACATGCCGCCTATGAACTGCTGGTTAATGCCCATTATTTTAATATTGCTGCGGCGTGTGGGTCCAAGGGGAAGGAGGGTCTCCACCTGCACCTCGTCTCCTACCCGTGCCTGCAGTTTTCTGGCTGTCGAACTGCTGATCAACAAACCCATATCCGGCAGCTGCAGGGTACTGTCTGTTTCGCTCGACAGCCTCTGCATTTTCGTGTCACTGGGCATACCGATCAGGAGTTCCTCCTGGGAACGGCCTGCGAAGTGTATTTTTACAGGTATCTCAAATACCGGCTCAGCCTTTGTCACCCCATCCAGGCGGGTGATGCCCAGCAGTTCAGATTCCTTTATGGGTTCGGTGAAGCGCACAATATAATCATACTTTTGTGAGAAGTATTCATCAATCATGACGTTTACGGTGTCCTGGAAGAAGAACGACACCACCATCATGCCGGTTGCGAAAAGCACACCTATAAGGGTAACCGCGGAGCGGAAGCGGTTGCGCATGATGGTCCGCAAGCCCATCTTCCAGGTAGTATCCAACTTATGCCACAGCCAGGTCCATTTCTCCAGAAAGATATTGCCCACACCCCTGGGAGGTTCAGGCCGCATGGACTCAGCCGGCTGTATGGCCAGCACTCCGCGTGATGCGGTCAGGCCGGCGATAGCGCCCACGCTGAAGCTCAGTATAAAACCGTACAACAGCGCTTGCCCACTGACACCGCTGATCACTTCTGGCAGGTTAAAGAACTGGGCGTAGACTCTGGAAAGGAACGAAGCCAGTAAAATCCCTGTCATAGAGCCCAACAATGCACCAAGTATGCCTACCAGCACGGCATAGCTGGTGTAGTGCCACATGATCTGAAAGTTATTATAACCAATGGCTTTCATCGTACCGATCTGCGAGCGCTGGGCTTTGACCATCCGGCCCAGCATTACAAACTGGATCAATGCGGCGATGCCCAGGAAGATGGAAGGCAGAAACCGGGCCATGATCCGCAGCTGGTCCATCTCTCCCGACAGGACGGCATCGCTCAACTGCTGTTTACGCGGGTAGCTGGCCAGATTACCGTAAGGTTCCAGGATACTATTGACTTTGTCAGCTATTTTCTTTTCATCAGTTCCGGGAGCTGTTTTTATGATCACCTGGTTAACCTGTCCGGAAAGGTTCAGGATCTGCTGAGCCTGGTTATGAGGAACCATGAAAATACCAAAATTTTCGGGCTCAGGGAGCAGGCTGGCTGCATCCTTCATAGGATAGATAAACTCGGGAGCTGTAGAGGTGCCGACCACGGTTAAAGACACCTGCCTGCCCTCGGCTACAATCGTTACCGTATCGTTAGGGGACAACCTGTTAGCGGCGGCATACTGGGGATCCAGCAAAACTTCTGCCTCACCGGTCTCAGGGTATTTTTCAAAAAGACGGCCGCTCAGCAGGTGCAGACGGTTTACTTCTATATTCATGGGCAGAGGGTAACTGGTCAGGCGCGCACTTGCCCTTTCGCCGTTTTCCCTGATCACAGGCACATCTTTCTGGATGCGCCCGGTGGCCCGTATTACACCGGGGACCGACTCTATTTGCCTGATCACTCCCTCTGGCGCCTTAATGACGTGGAAATAGTAATCGGCGAAATTATACTCACGGTAAAACAAGTCCCTGGACTGGATCATGTTGTAGGACACAGTGCTCATGGATATATAGACTGTGATGCCCAGCATCACAACCGCTGTAACTGCCAGGAACTGACCGCGGGTGGTTTTGATAGTCCGCCACAACTTTTTGGCCAGGATGCTCATTACCACTCAATCCTTTCCGGCGGCAGCGGAGACTCATTCTCGATGATCTCCACAATCCTGCCGCTGCTCATCCGCAGCACCCGGTGTGCCATAGCGCCAATGGCGGCATTGTGAGTGACAATGACCACAGTGCTGTTATGCTCCTTGTTGACATGCAGCAGCATCGCCAGGATCAGCCTGCCGGTCTGGGAGTCCAGGGAACCTGTAGGCTCGTCGCATAGCAGCAGCGGGGGGTTTTTGACTACAGCCCGGGCGATGGAAACACGCTGCTGCTCGCCTCCGCTCAGCTGGGCGGGGAAGTGGTCCATGCGCGTTTCCATCCCCACCTCCTGCAGGACTTCAGCCGTGGGCAGGGGGTTGTCCACCAGGTTCGCTGCCAGTTCCACATTTTCCCTGGCGGTTAAATCGGGAATCAGGTTGTAAAATTGAAAAACAAATCCCACTGCGCTGCGCCGGAAATGGGTGAGCTTCGCCTCACTGGCCTTACTCATGTTATCCTTGCCGAAATAAACCTCACCGCTGGTCGGCAGGTCCATCCCGCCCATGATGTTGAGCAGGGTGCTCTTGCCGGAACCGCTCGGTCCTAAAATAACCAGCAGTTCACCTTCAAATATGTCAAGGGAGGTTTCTTTTAAAGCTTCAACGGTTACCTCGCCCATTATGTAAGTTTTGGTGATCTGTTTTAAGCTCATTAAAACATTTTTTGTCATATTCCCGCACCTTTGAACTATATGTCTTAAAAAAATAGTTTTTTCGTTATTTAGGTAATTATATAGCGTCAACAGCAGTATTTCAAATGAAAAAGGTGGTTTTACTTGCTCCTGCTAAAACCCTTGCCCAGAACCTCACTGGCGTCAGAGATGTACACAAAGGCATCGGGATCCACTTCGGTAACTATGCTTTTCAGCCTGGCCAGCTCAAACCTGTGCACCACGCAGTTAACAATAGTTTTCTCTTTTTGGGTGAAAGCGCCGGCGCCGGCAAAATAGGTAACTCCACGGTGCAGCTCATTAATTATTCTGCCGCCGATTTGAGAGGATTGATTGGATACGATAATTACCGACTTGCTGGTGTTCAGTCCCGTAATTACCACATCAATGATTTTTCCGGTTACAAACATTGCGATAATGGTGTAGAGCCCGGTATTGAGTGGGAAAAACAATAAAGAAATGGTGATAACCAGGAGATTTGAGTAAAAAGTCACCTCGCCGATACCAAGATTTTTTTTCTTTCTTAAAATAACAGCCACGATATCGGTGCCGCCGGTGCTGCCCTGCCCCCTGAATACCAGCCCGAAACCAGTACCGCTGAGGGCCCCGCCGTAAATGGCCGCCAGGATCATGTCCACCTGGGGCTGCGGCACGTAGGCCTGTGTTGCCGGCTGCAGGGCACTGAGGGCAATGGTACCGGCCAGGCTTTAAAACAGGAAACTCCTGTTAAACTCTTTTTAGCCCCACCAGAAAACAGGGATATTTAAGAGTAGTATACTTAAAAAGACCGGAATCTTGAACAGATAAAAAAGAACCAGCGCCACACCTGTAACACCGCCGGCTAAAAGGCCGTACGGGATATAAACGCTGTTGAGGCTCAGCGCTACTAACGATGTTCCGGCTAAAATAAAAAGGAGGTTAATTATAATTGTCTTCAGTGCTTCTGCTGAAGGAGGGAGACTTTTGATGTGTTGGACAAGTTTGCCTCCACTCATTTTTACACCTTCACTTTGCTGTTCAGTCGTTAGTATTAGAACTTCATACAAAACCCTCGTTTTTTAGAAAACTGGCTGGTAAAAAGAGTACCCCTTGTCTCAAAAGACCCGGGAGGAATACCTTGAATCTCACGTCCCATCTCACGTCCCACGTCCCATTTGGATTAGACTAAGCTTGCCATGCAGCGCCAGGTGGGCCAGCACGAACATGGCGTGGGACCAGTTCAGGGGCAGCACCCAGGCTGGCCCGCCATTGTTTTTGTCAGCCTGTTCCGGCAGAAGCAGGTGCTGGTTGGCCTGCGCCAGGCACCAGTTATAAAGCTCCTCAGCCCTGCCGCGGCTGCCGCTCATGCAGTGATAGATGGCCAGCCAGAGTGTTGTGATCAGCCACGGATTGCCGCCCCGGTAGCTGTCCCCTTCGTAGCGGTGCAGGCCTCCGACATTGTGGTTCCACAGTTTTTCTTCTATGGCCAGAGCAGTCGCCTGCATTCTTTTGTCCGACGGCCCGAGCACTCCGAAAGGAAAGGCCAGGCCCAGCAGGGCAGCGTCAACCCGCCCGTCCTCACCAACCCAGTGACTCTCATAAAGGCCGGTGGGGTCTTTGGCGGTAAAAGCTTTTTCTCCCCGGCTCAAGGCATAATCATAAGCGTCCTTAAAAGTCCTGCGGTTCACACCGCGTATAAAACTGTTTTGAGAATCTGACCACTGGTGCTTTAAAATACTTTCCCTGACTGTTTCTGAAGCTTCCCGCCAGAGTTTTTCCTTGTTTCTTTCCTTCCTCAGGGCGGCCATTTCCGAAGATGCTTTTAAACCGGCGTAAACCGCCGCAGCCGAGTAAGTGCCCTGGGATAGTTCATCTTCCCAGGGATCAAAGCTGGCAGCGGGGAGCCCGTTTTCCTCAATGCTGTTGGCCAGATATGCCGCTCCCGCCTCCAGGGGGGTCCAAATGTCAGCCGCAAAGTCAGGATCTCCTGTAAGTTTGTAATGATGCCGGTAGCCCCATAATACTGAGCCAACCTGATCGATTTGTTTACCCCAGCCAGGAGCGACCGCGCCGTCTGTAAAATAGCGCTGCTGCCAGCCTCCATCCTGGTCCTGGATTGATCTGGCGAAACTGTAAAATCTGCCGGCAAGGTCAGAATACCCCGCTTCATCCAGAGCCGCGGTGATGTAAACGGAATCCCTCGGCCAGCAGTAGCCGTACCCGCCGCTGGCCTGGTAAAAGGGATCAAATTCAGGCGCGGCAATTGATGCGCCGGTTTCCTGATCTGAAAGTAATTTCATGGTGAGGAGGGATCTCCTGAAGGCCGGATCTCCGGGTTTCCCGTTTTGCTCATCCGGCGCCAGCCAGCCCTGCCAGTATTGGCTTGTTTCTTCAAGCCACTCACTGCCGGTTTTTGAAGCAGCCTCGGCCAAAAGTGAGCGCACCTGGTTTTCTTCATGGCCCGCCGCCAGGTAGAGTGAAAAAGATTTCGACTCGCCCGGCTGAAGATCGCCCAGGTCCCAGGCCATGCTGGCCGAGCTTTGCAGGATATTGTCGCGGGTTCCCCACAAAAAACCCTTGGAAGCATCCTGGAACGGGTCTGAGGGGGTACCCCGCCTGCCGCACTGGTACCCGGCCAGGGGATAGCCGTACCCGGCCAGGGCCAGGTAAATGTTTCTCCGGAAAAACACCAGGGAGTTGTTGGAAAAATCAACATAAGCGCCGTCATAAAGGTCTGATTCCTCGATCTCAAAGGCGCAGTACACAAAGAAATTAATTTTTTCGCTCTTTTCCCCTTCGTTTTTAAGTACATAATGCCTGGCCAGGAGATCATGATGCGGGAAAACAAAGTCGCTCTGAACCGCGGTCAGACGGTGCGTTAGGCTGGACAGCGTGGTTTCCACAACATTTGTGTCTTCCAGATAACGCTGGGAAGAATCCCAGATGTTTAAGTGAAACCATTTGGTGAAACCCTGCCATTCAGGGTAAGCTATCCTGATACCCGGCCAAAAGTGGCCGAGGTGCTGGCCGTAATCAATATGAGGCCAGAAAAGCCTGAAAATTTCCCCGTTGGCCCTGTGACAGGCCAGCATTTTTGAATTGCCAATTATCGCCGCAGGCATTTCAGGAGATGTTTTCTTGTTGCGAATTTTACCCACCGCCAATTTTTGCTAAAATATTTATCTTCATTATATAAGAATTCAGGCAAGAGTGAATGCGCTAACATTATTATGCTCTCTTTAGCGTCCATAAATTTTAAAAGGTTCAAAAAAACAAAAAAACCGTTTATCAGTCATGTTGGGACTGGATAACGATTTTTTGCCTGAAAATAAAAATCACTGCTTGCATCCCGGCTAAATGTAGGTGCGAATTTATTCGCACATGACCCAATAGAAATGCAGTATATAGGATTAGCAGAAAGACCTTAAACTGCTGCGCAGTTTTTTTGCGATTGAAATCGCACCTACATCGATTTTCATCATCTGATGGTGCTGCGTTAGCGGCAAGGACGACTTTGTCTACAACCTGGGTAGTTTAGTCTTTCCGTTAACTTCTTGGCAATAACATTTGCAGGAGTTCTTCATGAATCAGCCCATTTGACGCGGCGATGGACAGGTACCGCTCCAGGCTGAGTTTACCGCCGTCGATGTCCGTGACCCTGCCGCCTGCTTCCTGTACCAGAAGTGACCCTGCCGCCACATCCCAGGGCATGAGCGGGTTTTCAAAAAAGCCGGTCAATCTGCCGCAGGCAATGTAGGCCAGTTCCAGGGCGGCGGAGCCAAGCGCCCTGAGGTTTGAGCAGTTCTGGGCCACTTTATGATAATCAACTCTGAGCAGCCGCCCGCTGTAAGATTTGTTTTCAGGGTACCCGGTGACCAACAGGGCTTCACTGAGCATTTTTCGCGTTGTGTCTACCCGTACGGGTTTACCGTTTAAAAAGCACCCGCAACCCCGGGCAGCGCTGAAACACTCGTCACGCAGAGGGTCGTAAACAACTCCAGCCACAACTTCTCCGTTAAAAATAAGACCTATTGAGACACTGCAGAAAGGTATGCCATAAACAAAGTTAGTGGTGCCATCCAGCGGATCAACACACCAGGCGTACCCACCCGGCGCTATGGAAGCCGTGCCGCTGCTTTCTTCACCGATAATCTCATGACCGGGATATTTCTGACGCAGGCCCGTAATAATCAGGGATTCAGAGGCACGGTCGACCTCTGTTACCAGATCTGACGGGCAGGACTTGTAGCCCCTCTCAAACGAGCCACCGAACTTGTCCCTGATTATTTCACCCGCCTGCCTGGCCAGGCTGGCGGCGGCCTCAAGATATACAGTGTATCCCATTTTTGCTCCCTTAAGCTGCCAAAATTATATTAAAATCTTATCATAAAAGTACCCCCGATGGTAGAAGTTGACTTCTTTTAAACTTATATTATCTGCTTATTTGGATAAAATAATTCTAAATGGAAGGGGGATAGATTAATGGAAGAAAAGAATAAAAAAATACGTCCAAAATCTGATAATGATAAATTTTTTGATTCAAACATAGTTGTATCATCCACTGAATGTACCGGATTAATGCCAACCCCGCCACTGTCAGTGGATGAAGCAGAATCATATACTGAGATTTATGACCTTCCGCAACCTAAAGTTAAAGCAGACAAAGGTATGCGGATCACCATCTAACCTCGATTAAAATACGCAAAAAACTTTCTATTTTTGCGTATTTATTTTTGTTTAGGAAAGTATACTTCGACTTGAGCGGACAAAATTGTCCATATTATGGTAATATTAGAGTATGAGGTATTCATCTAAAATCAAAGAAATACTCAAGTTAAAATGGTCCGAGCATGAGACAAAATGTTCAGTAGCTATCCGTGCATGCGAAAGAGAAGCAGTCACTAAAGTTCTCGGATGTGGAGACCCTAAAAACGGGTTTGCCGAATACTGGTGCTTAGATTGCGGTAAGGAAAAGAAGATAGTCCCGTTCACATGCAAAAGCAGATTTTGTCCCTCATGCGGCAAAGACTATACAGATAAATGGGTTGAGAAGATGTCAAAAGAGATGGTCGATGTTCCACACCGGCATGTTGTCATGACAATAGCCGAAGAACTAAGGCCATTTTTTTATTTTTCGTGCAGTCTAACTTAACTTTAAATTCTGCCTCTGGCTGCATTAACTGCGATTTCGGCTTTGCTTCTTTGCAAAAACTTAATTATTCCTGCACGTAAAGCCACTTTTCCCGATCTTGCAGCAGCCTGGCGCAGGTGATGATAAAGAAGGCGGCCTCGGCGCAGAACCAGTTGCCGGACTTGGTATCGATATATGCTTCCCTGGCGTAACGGACCTTTTCGTAAGCCTTGCTGTAATCACTGTGCAGGCAGGCGTAAAGGCCGAGGATCATCCATGGATAATCAGGGGCCTTGATGGTTGGCCAGTTTGTCTGGTCATCGCTAAAGAGTTGATAAAGGCGGGCGCCTCTTTCCTGGCCCGGTTCAATTAAACCGTACAGCGATGGAAAAATCTGGCAGGTTGCGTCAGGGTAAAATTTTTTCCAGTTGACTCCCGGTCTGATCCAGCCTGTTCTACTGGAATAGTAGCAGGAATTCAGCCGGTTCCAGAGAAACCTTTCAATCCCGGTGGCTATGGCCTCCGCCATGGCCTTAAAATACGAAGCTTCCCGGTCACCCAGGCAGGCCAGCAGTTCGGCAAAATCCGCCAGTCCCCTGTAGGTCTCGCAATTATCCATCAAGTACTTTACCCTGTAACTGGCCAGGGCAAAAGTCAGGCCGTCCCGGTCCATTAAATTTATGATCACCCTGGCCACTCTTTTTAAGTCAGGCAGGTTTGCTTTGACCCAGCCTGTCTGTCCGGCCTTTTTATGGTAATGAAAAGTAAGGGAGAGGAAAGTTCCAGCGTAGGCATCTTCTGAATCAGGCCTGGCAGTCTTGAAATTCAGGTCACTATCATAACTGTAATCACGGATAGTGCCGTTCCTTTCCAGGTGGCGCAGGTACCAGTCCAGGTAACGCTCCACGAAAGGGAAGCAGGAAGGCTCTTCAAGCATGGCCATGGCGGCGAAATTTGAGAAATATGGCATCACCCCGGCCTGGTCCGGATATCTGGCAATGGCGCCGTCCGCCCTGTGGCCCGGGCGGAGGATCTGACAGCTCTTGATCCAGTATATCTGGGCAACCATATTACTGCTGAGAGCGTATATAATCTCCCCTGCATTGTTAAGCTGTTTCATTTAAAGCCACCCCGTAAGTATTAATCTATACCATACTATGGTATTATGGCGGCTTTAGTTTCAAGTTATCAAAGGAAAGATCCAATAGTTGAAGAATATTTTTCTTAAGGGGATGATTAAATTCCTGGCACAACGGATGGTCCGGGCGTACTGCGAGGCAGTTTATCTACCATATCAACGGGGAGATGCTGAGCCGACCGGAAAAATCTTAAATCAGGGATATCCGGCTATGAACTGAATCATGGTTTGGAATGGGGACACACCGACAGCAGAATGGGGACACACCTCTATTTTAGGTATTCCTTTGCTGACGAGGAATGTCCCCGATGGAATGTCCCCGATGGAATGTCCCCTATAAGTGTATAAGACTAACGCTCCCACTCAAATTTATCAACCTCGGGGAACCTGCCCAGGGCTTCCTGCATTATTTCGCAAATCCTTGCCAAACCTTCAGGGGTCCTGGCTTCACACCTGGCAACCAGCACCGGCTGGGTGTTGGAGGCCCTGACAAGCCCCCAGCCGTCTTCAAACAGCACCCTGACCCCGTCAACATCGATAACATCATAGCTGCGCTTAAAATAATCAACCAGACCTTCCACGACCATGAATTTTTCCTGATCCGGGCAGCGGACCCTTGTTTCAGCAGTCGAATAGTATTTGGGTATTCCTGTCAGTATTTTGGAAAGCGGTTCACTTGAATTGGACAGGATTCTTAAGACTCTGCCGGCGGCGTAAAAGGCGTCATCAAAGCCGTAGAATTCATCGGCAAAAAACATGTGACCGGACATCTCCCCGGTAAAAACAGCTCCGATTTCCTTCATCTTAGCTTTTATCAGTGAGTGTCCCGTTTTGTAAAAGAAAGGCTGGCCGCCCAGCCGGACAACCTCGTCTACCAGGGATTGAGAGCACTTGACTTCGATTATTGCTTTTGAGCCGGGGTGTTTAGCCATGATTTCCCGCCAGTACAAGCACATTAAAATATCTCCCCAGATGATTCCCCCGGACTCGTCCACCACGCCGATCCTGTCGGCGTCACCATCAAAGGCCAGGCCCAGGTCCGCACTATTCTCTGTTATAGTTTTTCTCAGTTCAGTGAGGTTTGCCGTCTTGACCGGGTCAGGTTGGTGGTTGGGAAATGATCCGTCTGACTCACAGTACAGCGGAATTACCTCACAGCCCCACGCTGCCAGAACTTGCTGTGCAAATAGCGATGCGGTCCCATTGCCACAGTCCACCACGACTTTCAACTTGCGGGGGCCGAGCTGAATCTTTTCTTTGAGCATCGCCAGGTAGGGAGGCGCCACATCAAGCTCTTCCAGCTGTCCGGTGCCTGAAGTGAAACTCCCCGCAATCATAATGTCTTTCAGTTTTTGAATTTCATCACCATAAATGGTTCCGCCCCCAAGGGCGAGTTTAAAGCCGTTTTCGTCCGGCGGGTTGTGGCTTCCTGTTATCATAACTCCCCCGTCTATGCCTAAGTGAACCCTGGCGTAGTAAAGGATTGGTGTGACAACCAGCCCTATGTCGATGACGTCACAGCCAACTGCCAGCAGGCCGCTGATAATAGCGTCCCGCAGCCGGGCCGAACTCATCCGGTTGTCCCGGCCCACTAAAACCTTGTTGGATCCGGATTCCTTAACATAAGTACCAAAGGCTTTTCCAAGCAGTTCCACGGTTTCGTTGGTCAAATCCCTTTCAGCAACGCCGCGGATGTCATACTGGCGAAAAATTTGCGGGTTTATTACCGTCATTTACAAACCTCCTTTTTATATGTCAGATTAAAGTACCTTGTCAAACCCTTGATCATTCAATGCCTGCACGACCTTTTTTATCTCCTGTGCCCGGTTTTTATGGCAAATGAGCAGGCTGTCATAGTCGTTTATAATAATCAGATCTTTGACTCCTAACAGCGCCACGGTCTTGTCCTTGGATGTAACATAGGTATTGACCGTATCCAGCAAGACTCCTTCGCCCTGAAGAAAGTTGCCGTCTTCGTCTTTTTCAATGTATCTTTCCAGGGCGGTCCAACTCCCGATGTCATCCCACCCGAAGTCGCACGGTATGACGAAAACACTGTCGGCCCGTTCCATGATGCCATAATCGATAGATACTTTTGTTAGTCCCGAGTAGACTTTTTCAACCGTTTTTGGGTGCAGATTTGTTCCCAGGGTGTCTTCGATCTCCTTAAGCCCTTCTGCAAGCGAGGGGAGGTGTTTTTCTATCATGCCGCGGATTATATCGATGCGCCAGACAAACATGCCGCTGTTCCAGAGGTATGCCCCGCTGGAGAGGAACTCCAGGGCGCGGGCGCGGTCCGGCTTTTCCATGAAGCGGACGGCCCGGTAGGCCGGTATCCCGGCAAAGTTATCAGCCAATTCGCCGCAGTGAATGTAGCCGTACCCGGTTTCAGGGCTGTGGGGGGTGATGCCCAGGGTAACGATTTTATCTCCCCGGCCTGCGGTGGCTGCGGCGCTTCTCAGGACTTCCTGAAAATGGGGCACGTTGCCGATATAATGGTCGGCAGGCAGAACTATCATGACCTCCCGGGGGTTTTTTTGCCCCAGGATCAAGGCAGCCAAGCCTATGGCTGCGGCCGTGTCCCGGCCAAAAGGCTCAATGATGATGTTTTCTTCGGGCAGTTGCGGGACCTGCGCCAGGATGATTTCTTTAAATTCCGCACCAGCCACGACATAGGTGTCCGATATTCCGACCAGGTCTTTGATCCTTTCTACGGTCAACTGCAGCATGGTCTTCTCTCCAATAAGATTTAAAAATTGCTTCGGCTTGGCCATTCTGCTGCGCGGCCAGAACCTCTCTCCCCTGCCGCCTGCCATAATAACTGCGAAAGGCACAGTAATCCCCCCTTCCAACTAAATACAATTATACCATACAGCCTGGAGGTATATACTAAGATTGGTATAATTACTTATCATGAGTAAATATTTAGCACAGTAATAGTTTATCTGAGAACTTTTTTGATGCACCAACTGAAGGAGGTAAAACTATAAAACCATATCCTCTTATGTTTAAGCGCGTATTTAAAGAAAGAATATGGGGCGGTTCCAGATTAGAGCAAATTTTTAATTGCAAAAATCCAAAAGGACATGTTGGGGAAGCCTGGATTGTATCTGATTATCCTGAAGGTAAAAGCCCAATCATGAACGGGGAACTTTCTGGAAAATCTTTAAACGAAGTAATGAAAACACACCCAGAATGGTTTTCCCGGTTCCATTTAGAAAAATTTCCACTCCTGGTTAAGCTGTTGGATGCAAATGATGATTTATCTGTTCAAGTGCATCCCAGTGATGAATATGCTAAGATGAATGAGAATGGTGGAAGTGGTAAAACAGAATGCTGGTATATTATAGATTCGACGCCTGGCGCTGAGATAATAATCGGTCATCGTGCCAAAGACAGGAGAGAATTTGCGGAACTGGCAAGAGAGAATCGATGGGATGAATTGTTGGTACGAGTTCCTGTTAAAGCAGGAGAGTTTTTCTTTATTCCCAGTGGTGCAGTACATGCCTTAGGGAAGGGAGTTTTATTACTGGAAGTTCAGCAAAGCTCAGATATAACTTATCGAATTTATGACTATGATAGAATTGGACTTGATGGCAATAAGAGGGAATTGCATCTGGAAAAAGCTATTGATGTTATCGAATTTAATGGGGGGGATTATCAAACTGTACCTAATGCAGTTAAGGAAAATGATCTTATGAAAACAACATTAGTATCATGTGATTACTTTACTGTTGAAAAATGGACAGTAGAGGATATGCATGTTTTTAAGTCATTAGATGTGTTTGTGCTGATTTGTATAGTTAATGGAAAAGGGCAGCTAATATATGCGGATGGTTTAATACACTTGACAAAAGGCAGTAGTATTATGGTTCCGGCTGACATGGGTGAATATAAAATTCTGGGTAGAATTGAAGCAATCGTATGCTATATTAATACATCTATTGCTTAGAAAGTTAAATGGATTTTAATAATCTAGGTGGAGGTATGCAATGAAGATAGCCATGCTTTCTCCCATAGCCTGGAGGACTCCCCCGGTTGGGTACGGACCCTGGGAGCGGGTAGTATCCCTGCTGACCGAGGGACTTGTTGCCAGGGGGATTGACGTCACTCTTTTCGCCACGGCCGACTCCGTAACGCAGGCTAAGCTCCACGCCATCGCGCCGGCGCCTTATGAGGAGGATAAGACCCTTGACCCAAAGGTCTGGGAGTGTCTGCACATATCCGAGCTGTTTGAAAGAGCGGGGGATTTCGATTTAATCCACAATAATTTTGATTTTCTGCCCCTCACTTATTCAGGGCTGACAGACACCCCGGTGCTCACCACTATCCACGGGTTTTCATCACCGAAGATCCTTCCTGTATACAGAAAATACAACCAAAAGACTTACTATGTATCTATAAGCAACGCCGACCGCTCGCCGGAGCTTGACTACATTGACACTGTCTACCACGGGATCGACCTGGAAAACTTTACTTTTCAGGCAACGCCAGGGGACTATCTGCTTTTTTTCGGCCGCATTCACCACGACAAGGGGGCCGCGGAGGCTATCCAAATTGCCGGACAGACCGGGATGAAGCTGATTCTGGCTGGTGTTATCCAGGATGAGGATTATTACAGATCAGCCGTTGAACCCCACATTGATGGCATCAGGATCAGGTATGCGGGTGTCGCGGGGCCGGAACTCAGAAATAAGCTGCTTGGCGGAGCGAAAGCTCTGCTCCACCCGATAAATTTCAATGAGCCCTTCGGGCTCTCTGTGGTGGAGGCGGGCGCCTGCGGAACGCCTGTCGTGGCTTTCAGCAAGGGCTCCATGCCGGAGATCATCGAAAACGGGGCCAACGGTTTCCTGGTGAGCGACGTTTATTCCGCGGCAGAGGCGGTGCGCAGCCTGGAGGCGATATCCCGGCGGAAGTGCAGAACGATAGTGGAGGAAAGATTTTCAAGAGCACGCATGGTGGATGATTATATAAGCGTTTATCATAAAATCATCGACAAAAAAAAGTTTAAATGCGGGGAGAGTGTGCAATGAGCTCTTTAAAAAGGGAGCCGGTTGTCAAGCGGTACGCCGGGAACCCGATCCTGACCAGGGATGATGTGCCCTACCCTGTGGCCACGGTTCACAACGCGGGTGTAGTGAAAGCAAATGGCCGTTATATGATGGTCTTCCGCTCGCACCTCTTAAACGGCCGCTCCATCCTGGGCCTGGCTGAAAGTACAGACGGCTATTCCTTTAAAGTACGGCCCGAGCCTTTCATGACCCCGGCGCGGGACGGGATTTTTAGCGAGTACGAGGAGTACGGCGTTGAAGACCCGCGCATCTGCCTGATTGACGGTGATTTTCTGATCACCTACAGCGCCTATTCCAGGCACGGGGTGAGAATCGGGTTGGCCAGGACCAGGGACTTTGGTTTCGTCGAGCGGATTGCCCTGATCACGCAGGTGGACCGGCGCAACATAGCGCTCTTCCCTCAAAAATTCGGCGGGCGTTACGTCCGGCTGGACCGTCCCCACTCCGAAATCAGCCCCTGGTCCATGTGGATTTCCTACTCACCAGACCTTATTCACTGGGGAGACTCAAAGGTCCTGGTAAAGCCGGCCGGCTACCACTGGGATGAAATGAAAATAGGCCCCGGCGCCACACCTTTCAGGACAGAAAGCGGCTGGCTGAACATCTACCACGGCGTCTTTCACACGATGGACGGGGCTGTATACAGGCTGGGTGTGATCCTGCATGACTTGCACGACCCATCGCAGATCCTGGGTGTGGCTGACGAGTGGATTCTCCAGCCGGAAGACCCCTGGGAGATTACGGGTTATGTGCACAACGTGGTCTTTACCTGTGGCGCAGTTCCAGAGGAGGACGGCACAGTAAAGATTTACTGGGGCGGCGCGGACAAAGTCATGTGCGCCGGCACCGCCCGCATCAGTGACCTTATTGCCATGTGCCTGGAAAAGCCAAGGAGCCCCTTCTAAGCTGCAAGCTTCTCCATCCGGCGGCTCGACCGCCTTGCCGCAGATCCGCCAAAACCGGCATTCGGTTGTCCTAGCGCTTAACTTGGTATATAATTCTAATTGCACATTGGTATTAGCAAGATACAGAAAATTCCGATAATGGGAGGGGAAGATTATTGCATCAAAAAGAAATAGACCCGTGTTTTATCAGTTCATATGTACCGAAAGAGTGTGGAATTGCTACATTCACGCATAATTTATTCACTTCCTATCAAAACCAGTATGCATCAGCCGGAAAAATTGTAGCGGTAAATGGACTTCCCTCGGGTGACTACCCCACGGAGGTCGATTTTGTCTTTGACAAAAATAAAGTATCAGACTATACCACAGCCGCCGGGCACATCAATGCAAGCGATATACAGGTGGTCAACCTGCAGCACGAATTTGGCCTGTTTGGCGGCCCGGAGGGCCGCCATATTGCACGGTTGCTGGAAAAGCTGAAAAAACCGGTAATTACGACCATCCACACGGTACTGCAACAACCTACCCTGGGTTATTATACCTCCCTCATTGAGGTTATCCAGCGCTCCCAGCGGGTAGTGGTAATGAGCAACAAGGCGATAGAAATTCTTAGAGAGATTTACTACGTGCCCCCGGAAAAGATAGTAATGATACCACATGGTGTGCCCGATCTTCCTTTTGTCGAGACGGAGCCTTTTAAAAAGGAACTGGGCCTGGCCGGCCGCTTTGTGCTCCTTTCCTTTGGCCTGCTGAGCTCGGGGAAAGGGTTTGAGTTAGTCCTGGAAGCTCTTCCCGAAGTCGTCCGCAAACACCCCGATTTGCTGTACATTATACTTGGAAAGACTCACCCGGAAGTGGCTAAAATCCACGGGGAAAGGTACCGGGAGAGCCTCCAAAAATTGACCCGCGAGAATAAACTGGAAAACAACGTGCTGTTTATTGACAAATTCGTGACTTACGAAGAACTGTATAATTACATCAGCGCCTCCGAAGTATATGTAACCCCCTATCACTCTCAGGAGCAGATAACCAGCGGGACGCTGGCGTATGCTGTTGCGCTGGGCAAGGTGGTGGTCTCCACCCCCTACCATTACGCCCAGGAAGTGCTTGCCGAAGACCGTGGTCACCTGGTGCCCTTCAATAACCCGAAAGCGCTGGCCGGGACCCTGAGCTGGATTTTGTCCCACAAGGAGGCCATGCAGAAGACGCGCCGGGCCGCTTACGAATACGGGCGCTCGATGATCTGGTCCAGAGTAGCCGAACTTTACCACGGTTTGTTCAAAGAAGTTCACAAAGAATTCTCGTTGAATAAGCTGCAGAAAATTAGCGTAGTCTACAAGAACAGCCAGGATTATCTGAGAAGAAGCAATTTGTACGGGATGTTTGAGAACCTGACTGACAATACAGGCATCTTTCAGCACACCAAGTACGGCATCCCCGATCTGAAGCACGGCTATTCCGCCGATGATGTCGGGAGGGCGCTGGGGATTATTATGAAGGTAGCCCGCTTTGACAATGAGCACGGGTGTTATCAATTGGCGAAAAAATACCTGGCCTTTCTCCTTTATGTACAGAAAGAGGACGGGCGGTTCCATAATTTTGTAGGTTACGACCGGCGGATTTTGGACGAAGACGGTGGTGATGACACCTTCGGCCGCGTGCTGATGGGACTGGGCAGCTCCGTCGCCTTGAGCACGGACCTATCTGTGACCGTTCTGGCCAAGGAGATATTCGACAGGGCCATAGCCGGCAGGCAAATGGGACTACCGTTATCCACCTATCCAAAAGCGATGGCTTATGGCATTTGTGGATTATCAGACTATCTGAAGAAATTTCCTGAGGCGCCGGAGGCGAATGAATTGCTCAGGGCAGGGGCGGACTACCTGGTCAAACTCTACCAAGACAATAAAAGGCCTGACTGGGATTGGTTCGAACCCTCTGTTACCTACGCTAACGCCAAGCTGCCCTTCGCCCTGATGAAGGCGCACAGCATCCTGAGAGACGAAGTTTATCTGACTACGGCACTGGTGACTTTAAAATTCCTAACCAGCATCCAGTACAACGGCACATACTTCGACATAGTGGGAAACAAGGGCTGGCTGGTTAAAGGGGGGGAGAAGGCTTCTTTTGATCAGCAGCCCATTGAGATTGGCTGCCTCGTAGAAGCTTACTGCGAAGCCTTGCGCCTGACCCAAAACGAAAACTACCGCGACCTGGCAAACAAGGCCTTCCGCTGGTTTTTCGGTAAAAACTGCCGGGGAGTGCCAGTGTATAACCTGAAGGATGGCTATCCTCTGGACGGTCTAACCGAGACTGGCGCCAACGCTAACAGCGGCGCAGAATCGGTGTTGGTGTTTGCCCAAGCGATAATGTGCTTGAAAGATGTTAGCATACGCAAGAAGCTGTTCGAAAGACAAACTTAAACATTTAATTATTTATCACTTAACGGGGGTTCTGTCCATGAGCGTAGAGCAGTCACAAGATTTAGAGGCGCTCTTCAACGAAAGCATTAAAGATGCTGTCGAGCAGGCGAAGGTGTTCAAAGAAATCGATATGGTAATCGGCATCCCTTTTTATAACGAGAAGGATATCCTGCCGGAAGTGCTGAAGGTGTTGGACGAGGGATTGGCCGGCCTTCAGTACTCGTACAAGTCTTTAATTGTCTGCGTGGGGGATCCCATAGGCGCCAAAATGCTGGAATCCATCAGGCATATTGATTTAAAAGCGCCCCACCTGGCCTTCTTAATGAAGCCCGGGAGCAACGGCAGGGGGAACAGCATCAGGGCAATTTTAGAAATAGCCAATATTCTGGAGGCGGACGCGGTTATATTTGCGGCTGATCTGGCCCGGGAGGAAGGCAGGGGGCTGCAGTCCGACTGGATCAGACGCCTGATAGAGCCCATCAGGGAAGAATATGACTTCGTGGTGACATCTTTCCAGAAGCATTATTTTGAGGACCTTTTGGGAAGCTTGTTTCTGGCCCCGCTGCTGGAGGTATTTTACGGATACAACATCAAGGGGTCTTTGAGCGGTGTTTATGCCATATCCCACGACACGGTGGAGGATTTTTGCGCCGATATAAAATTCTGGAGTGACATCACGCGGGAATACGGTATCGACCCCTGGCTGGTGACCCGGGCTATGCGCTGGAATAAAAAAATCTGCGAGGTGGAATTCGGCACCAAGCTGGAAGAAATCTCGCTTGAAAAATTAAACTATATTTTTAAAGAAAACGCCAGGGCTTTGTTTGAATGTATAAAGAGGGATGAAGACTACTGGAGCGGCAACAGGTTCATCATCAGGACACCCGATATTTACCGCAGCAAGACCAATGGTCTGCCCTACAAGCCGACCTACTCTACCCGGGATCTCACCCTGTTCAGGTACAGCTACGTCCAGTATAAGAACCTTTATGACAACACCTACTACGACTATCTTTACGAAGGCATCGAGGACATCGATTCGATACCGGAAAAAGACTTCAGAATAGAAGGGAAAATCTGGGCTGAGATCGTATACCACCTGTTGCTCAAGTACTGGTTTGCCAGCGGCGTATGCAAGGACGATATCTTGGGCGCACTCACTTTTGCCTTTAGCGGGAGGGTGTCCAGCTTAATTGATTGCATTCAGTCGGTGGAGGAACAACTGGGTGGCATTAAAAACGCCGATGTTAGTTTTATAGTTTCAAGTGAGGTGGCATCGGTAAAAGAAGAACAAAGAAAAGATTTTCTAAGG
>CAZIYV010000010.1:656-44504 GCA_964543575.1 uncultured Pelotomaculum sp. | reverse complement strand
AATTTTACTTTGAAAATTAAGATATCAGGTGTCCCTTTTTGCCATTTACCCGGATCGACCAAATCCCCGCCTGTAACAATTATCTTTGTGTCTTCCAGAGGGGTCACACATGTTTTATGAGTTGGTACCCTTTCCAGGCGAAAAGTAACATCACTACCGGCCTGAGTGGAGAAAGAAGATGGTGTAAGTGTCAGGTCGCAGGCAGCGGCTGCCTGTTGCCAGAGCAGAAAGAGAGCAAAAACCAGAACGGCTGTAACTAGTCTTGTCGAATTTCTGATATTAATCACCTCATTATACTGCTAATAATTATCTATCACATTAATAATTCCTCCATCCCAAAATCATTTAATTCCAGTAATAAATAACCAACAATTAAAATAGACCTGAAATAAAACCTGTTTAATTGGAGGGATTTTATTGTCAGGACGAATTCACACGCCTCAGACGTTAAGATGTGGTTTACCAGCCCCATACCCGCCTGTGCGGGTTATGGCGCCCAATCGCGCGTACGCTGAACTCTTACTGGAGGATTATACCGGCGTAGTCAGTGAAATCACGGCAATAAACCAGTACCTTTACCACTATTTTGTACTGGAGGGAATAAATGATGAAGTCGCTGATCTGTTAGAATGCGTTTCTCTTGTTGAAATGTATCACATGGAACTGCTGGCGGAAACAATCAAGCTTTTAGGTGTAGACCCGCGCTACCGGGTTTTCCAAGACAGCCGGGAAATATACTGGAGCGCCACATATGTCTATTACGGTTTGGGCCTTTGCGACCGACTGGCGTCCGACATAGCGGGAGAGTGGGCTGCCATCGCGGCTTACCGTGACCACCAGAGCAGGATAGCGGACCCTTATATTAAGGCACTGCTGGAAAGAATTATTATGGACGAGTATCACCACATTAAATTGTTTAATGAGGTATTAATGAAATACTGCAAGTGAGATATATGCACCGTTAAAAAACAGTTTCAGATTCTTTATTCATTTTCAGATCAAGAACATGAGTGGCGCAGGCCATGCACGGATCAAAAGAACGGACTGTACGTCCCAAAATTGTAAAGAGCAGATCGGGTCTGATTATCTCTGTACCCACCAGAGCACTTTCTACAGGGCCCCGGCTGCCGGACTTATCCTTGGGTGAGAAGTTCCAGGCTGTCGGTGTGATAATATTATACCTGGCCACTTTTTCATCCTGGATACTTGCGCTGTGGAGCAGTGCTCCACGCATGGCGTCAGTGGTGGCGGTGGCTTCATTTTTTACCAGAATTCTTTTCTGGTGTATGGGAGGGGGGCCGGGTTCAATTTTTTTGAGCCACTCCTGCACCAAATCCGTAAGCAGCAGGGTTTCCAACGTGCGGGCATAAATCCTGTCCATGGTTGAAGTGCCGCCTTTGTAAAAGCCGTTTATAATCATGCGTGCCAGCGGGCCTACCTGGAAATGTTGTCCTGCATATTGAACTGATTTAACCCAGGTGTAAGCGCCAGGTTTGTACGGATCAGGTTTTATTTCTTCACCTTTATCGCTTTTACCAGGGCCGTCGGTGTACCAGGAAGCAGCCACACTTTCCTCAATCAGATCCAGTTGAGGGATCGTATACCGGCCGTCTACCAGCACGCCGGGTCTCCATAATATTTTTTCATTTTTCTGCCCGAATTTAAACAGCCCAAAGGACAGGAGGAGTCCTGGCGCAGCCCCGGTTAAAAAATAATCGCTGTAAACACGGGCTATTAATTCAGTATCCGGCGCCATACGGGATTTTACAAAATCACCGATGTTTCTTATCAGGGCCAGCGCCTGGTTAATCTTATCCGCTGTCGGGGCAACTGAAACTCCGCCGTGGACAAAACTATGCTGGTGGGGAGCCTTGCCGCCAAACAAGGCAAGCAGCTGGTGGCTTTCCTGGGCTGCTTTAATAGCTTCAAAATAATGCCCAACCAGGCGCTCGTTATCCGCTGGGTTGAGCCGCGCATCCGTAAGGTTTTGCCCGTGGAAAGGTGGGCGATCCGGCATCTTAGCAAAATCCGGCAGACTGAAAAGGTAGAAATGCCTGATGTGGTTTTGTAAAAAATCTGAAGCGAACATTATATTACGCAAATACTGGGCATTTTCGGTCAAATCGTTGTCATAGAGCTCATCCAGCAGGTAACTTGCCACGGCGCCATGAGCCAGAGAGCAGATACCGCATACTCTTTGGGTCATATACACCGCGTCGGTGACGTGCCTGTCACGCATGATCCATTCAAAACCCCTGAACATAGTGCCGCTGGCGTTAGCTTCTATCACCCGTCCGCTTTCAATTGTTGCCTGCACGGAGAGAAGGCCGCTCAATCGTGTAACAGGGCTGAATATTATAGTTTTCTTGCTCATTTCAGCTCTCCTTCAGGAAGTGAGGATTTTTCTCTATCTCCTTCACTTTTTTCAGGCAGGGGTGTAAAAAACGGCGTGGAACCGTCCGGAAAGTCCTCGTTGGTACACCCTATGCAAGGGGTGTTAGCCTTTACCGGCCAGCTGACGTGGTTAATCCACTGCCTGTAGGGGCAGTCCGCGCCCGTGCGGGGTCCCATACAGCCCAGGGAAAACATGCACTCGATGTCTCCCAGTTTTTCCGCAAAGTCATCTCTGTCAAAATAGGATCTTCGCTGGCAGTGGCGGTGCACCGTAAAGCCGTAAAAAAGCTCCGGCCGGCCCAGGCTGTCAAGCTCCGGCCTGCCGTACATGAGCAGGTGGGCCAGGGTGCCTACAAACCAGTCGGGGTTGACGGGACAGCCGCTTACATTAATGATTTCCCTGTCCAGAACGTCCCTTACGCCGACGCTCCCTGTAAGATTTGGCCTGGCCGCGGATGGGCCGCCAAAGCTGGCGCAGGTGCCGATGGCAAGAACATGGCCGGCGATTTCTCCCAGCCAGGTTACCGCTTCCAGGGCTGTGATGGCGCGTTTCTCTGTTATTGCTATAATGTTATACAGCCCGTTATCCTTGACCGGGATCGCCCCCTCCACCACCAGGATAAACTTCCCTTTGTAGATTAATGATACCTGTTCCAGGATGTTCAAGGCATCACTGCCCTGGGCGGCCATAAAGGTGTTGCTGTAAAGCAGGTCGATCATATCCGTAAAAACCTGGCCAAGATAGGGGTAGGTGGTGTTCATAAAGGCGATGTTGTTGTCGCCGCTGTCATTGGTCTCAATCCAGACAACAGGCAGCTTGTTTTTGTTCGGCAGGGCCATGTGCTCACTAACGACCGGCAGGACAGCCCTGGTAAGAGCATGGTTGTCAGCGGACGAAAGCCGGCGGCATAACTGGACGAATTCCTCTTTTTCCATGATATTCTCTCCGTGATTATTGTTATGCGAAGATAGACTTTTTACATACTATGATTTGGCATAGGCAATGTGTTAATGGGCGACGATAGTGTGGGCGTTTATGTAGTAGAGGAGCTCAAAAAGATAGATTGGCCGCTGGAAGTTTGGATTCTAAAGGCAGGCTTGTCTGTGATGTAGAAATCAGCTGTTCACCGAGTGTTATAAGTGGATGCCGTCAGGGCAGGTGGCCTTATTATGCTCTATTGTTAATATTTTGCCTGCCGGCTAATAAGAACTCGACCAGGTAGCCGGTAAAGATAATCACGGGCACAGTCAGTAACAACCTGGTCAGGGCGAACGGCCGGCCCAGGAACTTAATTTCCATCATTAACATCGGAATTTTTATAGTTGCCCAGGCGCCAATAAAGATTACCGCATTTGCTAACCGGCAGCCTTTTTTTAACAGGGCGGCCGCAACGGGAAACCCGGCGTATAATGGTCCCGCGGCAGCCGTAGCTACCAGAATGGAAATTATTACGCCCCTGGCGCCGGACTGTGGCCCTACATTTTGCTCAACAATCTGGCGCGGCACCCAGACATCCAGCAAACCTACCAGAATCATTATAGGCGGTATGAAGAGCAGCATTTCAACCAGGTAATGTAAAGTGCTTGTGACGGCCGCTTCGCCCTTGGCCGGCTCATATTTCCACAAGAGCATAACAGCAAAGACAACAATTATAAACAGCGTGTATTTTTTAAGTAACTGCTTCACTGAAGAATCGCCCCCATCAAAAAACCAATGATTAATGCCAGCGCAAAACCCACGCCATTTCTATAGAGCATGAATTTTTTGCCGAAAATTTCAGCTTCCATAGGAGCGGTGATTATACCTACCATCAGTAATGTGGTTATAAAACAGGAAACGGCGGTGATGCCCGCTCCTGCATTAATGAGCGAGGCTGCCAGAGGAAAGGCGATAAAAGCGGGGATCAGGGTTACCGATCCGATCAAAGAAATAAGCATTATACCGGTTAGACTGTTGTCGCCAAATAGTTTAGCTATTAAATCACCGGGCGCCAACACCAGCGCCAGGCCGATCAGTCCGATTATGCCAAGCATGGCAGGCAGTAAATTTATAAAAGATCTATAGGCAATTTTAAGCGCTTGCTTCGTTTTAGTGCGGTCGCGTTTATAAGAATATATGACAGCTAATAAGGCCAGAATAAATAGTATAATATTAAACATTTTAGTCCACCTGAAAGTATTTATTAATCTTTTTATTACAAACCTCGTATCGCAATATTCTAAAACTGTATTCTAATTCTCCAAGTACCTTTTGTCCCCCAAAACATCTGACAGTTGGTTGTGGTTAGTGAGCTTAAGCTGTATATCCGCTGCTTCAATAAAATGCCCCGGACCTTTACCCTCTAATGGTTCGCGAGTGTAAATGACATCAACTCCCTTTTGGATCAAAAACCTGCAAAGGTTTATTCCTTTTGCCTTTTCATCTGTTCTGAAAGGGTTTGGGAGAATGGTTTGTTCCAAAACCTCACCGCTTTGACGCCCTACCTTTACTATGGCTATGAAAGGAGCCTTGCCAAAGTGATCGGAAATCGCTCCGCTCTGGTCTGAAAGAGGTACTGCCACCTGAAGGTGGTCTTTTGTTTTGGGTTCGTAATGGATTTGAATATTTTCAACATGCGGAACAGCTGTCCGTACCGCATTCGCTATTTGTTCGCTGGCGGCATGGGCATCCTTTAGACTTTTCAGGTTAAGTGAAAGATTGAGGTATATAAAAATTACACTCCCGGAGTTGCGGGCAATGATTGAATTTATATCTTGGACCCGTGGGTCACTGCTGACCACCCGGCGGATTATGTCCAGTGTTGCAGGTTCAACCGAAGCATCCAGCAAACTCTTCATGGCATCAACAAGAATTCGCCAGCCTGAACGGGCGATAAAAATTACTACAATCACTGCTGCCAAACGGTCAAAAAATGAATAGCCGAGCCACGTTCCGGCTAATCCCATCAGTACTGTTAATGTAGACGCGATATCCGTAAGCAGATGCTTGGCGTCTGCCCTGAGGGCAGGGGAATTAAACTCTTCACTTTTTTTCGATTCATATTTCGTAAAAAAGTATACTATAGCGGACAGCAGCAACAATCCAGTGAAGGCGAGGGGGAGATAATGCAAATCGGCAGGTTTTTTTCCGAAGTAACTTTCCCTTATAATTTCATATCCACCAAAAAAAATAACCCCGGCGGATATTAAGGCAACAAAATTTTCCACCTTATATAGTCCCAGGGGGAAAGCGCTTCCTTTAAGATGAGAAATGTATATCCCTATAAAAGTAGCAAAACTTGCAACCAGGTCAGAGGTGCTGTGAATTGTCTCAGCAAAAAGGGCCGTACTGCCTGAAAGGTAGGCAAGAACTCCTTTACCCGCCGTTATTGTCAGATTAAGAAAGACTGAGTACAATGCAACCCGGGTGCTGGATGGAGTTCCCATAGTTTCAGGCTCCTTATCTAATCATTTCAAACAAATAAGCGCGACGTATTAAGTCACGCTTATTTGTTTCTGAACCGATGCTTTTATTAATGTCAATGACCGTGGTGTCCGCCACAGTTGCAGCTAACTCCACCGGTAACAAGGCTGCCGCTTAGATAAGCTCCGGCGACCTGTTCCACATCTCCCGCAGCGCCCGTGATTACTTTAAAACCAGCCGTTTGCAACGCATCGGCCATAGGCCTGCCGATACCGCCTGTTATTACTACTTCGGCCCCTTCGGCTTTCAGCATCATGGCCAGCCCGCCATGGTTATGCATTACTTCATTGGTAATAATTTTTTTACCTTTTATTTGACCGTTCTCCGCTTCTACTACAACAAATTCACGGCTGGTCCCAAAGTGTGGGTTTACTTTTCCTTCCAAGTGTGGCATGGCAATTTTCATTGTGTTTATACCTCCAATTATTTTAAATCAAATTTTTCCCAGTCTTTGCCGTAACAAAGGGGGCACACAGTCAGCCTGCGGCAGATGGTTCCCTCCCACTGATGTCCACAGGCCAGGCACTTCAGGTTATACTGGGTCAGCTTGAAATTGCCCCCGGTTACTCTAAGGGCTGTCCCGTTTACAAGGGCTTGAGCTATCTTCTGCCTGGCGGATGCAAGTATTCTGTGAAAAGTAGGTCGGGAAACAGACATCTTTTCAGCGGATACTTCGTGGTCCAGGCCTACCAGGTCTCTAAAGCGGATGGCCTCAAGTTCTTCTACCGACAGCACAATCTCGGAAAGTTCCGACAAGGGAACGCCTGCCGGCTTAAAATAAGTATACCCTGGAAGCTGTTCCACTCTCCTGCATTTTGGCGGCCTGGGCATTTTTTAACACTCCTGTCACTGGGTTTGAAATATGTTTCACAAGAATAATATCGGCAAATAAAGAAAGAGTCAACATTAGCTTGTGCTTCTTATAATGATCTAAACGTCACCCTCTTTCACAACCAGTTGTCCGGGTATGAATTCAGTAAAAAGGCTGCTTTCATACTCTTCAATTTTACCCTGGTCGCAGAGTTTTGAAAGATTCGGATCAATAGGCAACTTGCCGAGGAACTTTATGTTGAAAGACTCTGCCACTTCTTCACCATGGCCCGGTCCGAACAACTCAAATTCTTCTCCACATTTCGGGCATATCGCACCACTCATATTCTCAATCAGACCGAGTATGGGTATATTCATAAGCTGGGCCATTCTTATCGCTTTCTTTACGATCATTGTCGCAAGTTCCTGAGGCGAGGTCACTACAATAAATCCGTTTAAGGGAAGAGACTGCATCACTGTGAGTGGCACGTCACCTGTCCCGGGAGGCAAATCCACAAAAAGGTAGTCCAGGTCGTTCCAAACAACATCTGTCCAAAACTGCCCGACTATTTTGCCCAGTAAAGGACCGCGCCAGATAACAGGCTCGTCTTCTTGTTCCATGAGTAAATTTATTGACATTACTTTGATGCCGGTAGAGCTTTCCAGAGGGTGCATCCCAAATGGTGTACCTTCTATTGGTCCCTTTACCCCAAACATCTTTGGCAGGCTGGGACCGGTGATATCCGCATCCAGCACCCCTACCTCATAACCTTTTCTTCTGAAGCCGCTGGCCAGCAGGGATGTAACAGATGATTTGCCGACACCGCCTTTTCCGCTCATGACGGCAATAACATTTTTAGCACTGCTAAAATTATTTATGGCCAGTTTTTCAGGAGCATTATTAGGTTCGTCATTATTCGAGGTGTTTTGTTCTCCTCCACAAGTTCCCTTGGCATCGCAGCCGCAGTTTGAATCCTTTTCCATATTTGATTGACTCCTTCCCTTGTTTAAAAAATCAAACTAAATATTTCCCCTAATTCACCTTTGTAACATTAGTTATTTCCTTTAACTCCGGAAGCCATGGCTTTTTTCTCTATTATGTCACTCATCTCAGGGTTTATATCGAATTTATTTAGGCAAAGATACAGGTATTTTAAAAAAACTAATTAATTCGACTACCCTTTCAAGATCGTGTTGGCCGGATAAGGTTGCTTTTTCTGCCTGCTCCCGGACCTTTACCCGCCGGACCGGTTCCATCCCCTCTAGGCATCTCGCCTACCTCCTTTTTAAATTAATCCGGTTAAACCCAATGACCTTCAACATTAGCTCCTGCGGCTTTTTCCAGCTTTTCGCTTTTGAATTCACCGTACCTTCGGCGCCGCTAAAAACTTGAATACCAACCGCGCCTTTATTATTATGGACACTGGTTCAAAAGGATTATATCTCTCCTTATGAACCAGTGTCAAGAATGGTGTGCCCTAAAAAGCAAAAAATATGGCCAGGCCGGATTGCAACTGTACAATTACGCGGCTAAGCCATACTTAAAGAAATAAAATTAGATTCAAATAATTCGAAAGTCTTATCCGGTATTTATTTTAAATACGCTTTCTTCCATGGAAACTTGGCCAACTCCTCGTAATCTTGAAGAGCCTGGGCGAAAGTGTCGGCCGCCAGGGCGGCACAGTGAACATGATCTTCAGGCAATCCATCCAGGGCATGCAAGATAGCAGCCTGGTCAATTTTTTTAGCTTCTTCGACCGGGCTATCCTGGGCCATTTCAGTGAGCATACTGCCACAGGCAATAGTTGTCCCACACCCGTCAGTCCAAAAAGTAGCCTTAGTTATCCTGTCGTTCTTAACGCTCAGCCATATGCCGATTGTATCACCGCATTCTCCAGTACCCTGGCCAAAACCGTCACAATTCGGTATATTCCCCACATTACGGGGATTCCTGGCGTGCTCTATCACGGTTTCGCTGTATTTGCCGTGCATGTTTAAGATATATTCTTTTTCAACAGCTTCCTCCATAATAACCACTCCACTTCCATTCTTAAAAATTTTCAAGTCTTAATCTTTACCGCATCACCTGTTTTTTCCTTACCTCCTTTGGTTGCTTTCCCAAATCTGCCTTCTCTGCTAACAATGTACGGTCTTCCCTTATCTTTAAATTCATCTTTGCCTAACAATAATACAACCTATCACGATAATATGTCAAAAGTGCACAGGGTTTTAATAAAAGCAATTTGAATAAAATTAATAATTAAGGAGAAAATTTAAATATGAATAAAAAATATTTTTTTATTGACTCCGCCTTAATTAGCTTACTGGCAGCCAGTGGAATCAGCGGTCTCTTACTATGGGCAGTCATCCCAAGAAGAACCACCACGCGGAGATTTATAAAAGATTTTCATATGTGGAGCGGCGTGGGACTTACCGGCCTGGCAGCTTATCACTTAATACTACACTGGGAATGGTATGTTAAAATGGCCAATAAAATTATTCAAGGCAGCGGTGTTAAGAAAGAAATTATTGAAAAGTAACAAAAACAAGTGCGGCCCGGAACAAATCTTCCGGGTATTCTTATTTATAAGAAACAGCTTTTATAACCATTATTTCATAATGATTTTTTAATAAACAAATTTAGGATTGTAAAATATCAAATTATATAAATATTTTTTGAAAATAGCTTGATTGATTAAACAACTGTAACCTATAATATTTAAGAAACAATGTCCATAAAGCGTGCCCACTCATAATAAATATAAAAAGGTGGAGTGAGTTAAATGTCTGAGAAGGATAATGAATCGGAAGTAATGGACAATCAAAAAATAAAAGAAGACTGGATTGCGGCTCTATTAGTATTAATGAAGCAGTTTAAACAGTGGACGGTGGAACAAATCAAACTGTGGGAAGCAGATCCAAAGCAGGAGATTGTCCCGGTTGTAATTGAGTCTCCAATGAGAATACATGAAGAACATCTTGGCAAGTATTTTGCTCCCAAGTTGATTATTACAGAAGAAAACTTTCATGTGGAAATTTATCCCGTTGGAAGGTTCGCTATAGGCCCGGTTGGCCGGGTCGACATGACTGATGGAAAACGCACTTTTAATTTCTTGTACACAAGGAAAAAAGGATGGGTGTTTTTAGAAGATCAGAAGCTTTTAAACAATCAGAAACCTTTAGAAAAGGATTTATTTCTTGAATTATTAAAAAAAATGTTTTATTGAAAAGCATTTAAAAATAAATTTTTGAAGAGGGGGAAATTCGCTTTGTTAAATTGTGCTGAATGCGGTATTTACTCCTGCCGGACAGGAGACTTGAATAAGTTGCCCAAGAACTGTCCCATGAAAACACATAACAGGGTATATGATGAGGCCTCGTCAATCTACCGGGACTCGGAAGGCATGCTGGCCTGCAACTCGGCCAGGGTGGAGGCGGGCGGCTACAATGTCTGGCCCAGGGTTCGTGAGGTTATGGAGTTTGCCCGTATGTCCGGCTTTAAAAAACTTGGTCTGGCCTTCTGTGTTGGACTGCGCCAGGAAGCTCAGGTGGTATCCAAAATATTTAAAGAAAATGGTTTTGAGGTGGCGTCTGTGATGTGCAAAACGGGCGCAAGGCCCAAAGAAGAGTTGGGGATAAGCGAGGAGGAAAAAGTCCGTCCCGGTCAGTTTGAACCCATGTGCAACCCGGTAGCCCAGGCGCTGCTTTTAAATGAGGAGAAAACTGACATAAATGTCCTGCTTGGGCTGTGTGTGGGGCATGATAGTATTTTTATTAAAAACTCCAGTGCGCCGATTACGGTGCTGGCGGTAAAAGACCGGGTTACCGGACACAATCCTCTGGCGGCTATTTACGCCACCCATTACTTTCAGTCAAGAATAAAGATCACATAATCTGTTTCAATGACTTAATAATTCGTTAATAAAATATTAAACTTTCGGAAAGCTTTATTTAAGTTCCTCCCTTTATAATAGTGACATTAAGAAATTGCACTATTTTAAAGGGAGGTATTTCTATATTTAGAAGTATACTTTTTATGTAATTAAAAACACATATTAGAATTATAACAATACTATTTTAAGGGGGTTAATTTAAAAATGATTAAAATAAAAAACAATATTTACTGGGTCGGGATCAAGGACTGGGAGCTAAAGAAATTTCACGGCGAGGAGCTTTCCACCCACCGGGGCTCCACTTATAACTCCTATCTGATCAAGGACAAGAAAATTGCGCTGGTGGATACAGTCTGGACACCTTTCTATGAAAGGTACCTGGACAAGCTGGAAAGCGAAGTCGGGCTTAAAAACATCGACTTGATTGTGGCCAACCACTGTGAGCAGGACCACGGCGGCAGCCTGCCGTACCTGCTGGAAAGGATACCCGGGACACCTGTTTACTGCACTAAAAACGGCGCCATGATGATCAAAAAACACTTTCACCAAGACTGGAATTTCAACATTGTGAAAACAGGAGACAGTGTTGATCTTGGTGAAAACAAACTGGTGTTTGTGGAAATGCAGATGCTGCACTGGCCGGATTCAATGGCCACCTATGTGGCGGGGGCGAATGTGCTGCTTTCCAACGACGCTTTTGGCCAGCACTACGCGTCGCCGTACATGTTCAACGACCAGGTTGACCAGTGCGAGCTTTACCAGGAAGCGATAAAGTATTATGCCAATATCTTAACTCCCTTTAGTAAAATGGCAAAATACAAAATAAAAGAAATAACCGGGTTGGGCCTGCCTATTGAAATGATCGCGCCCAGCCATGGCATTATCTGGCGGGATAACCCACTTCAGATTGTTGAGAAATACGCTCAGTGGGCGGATGATTACCACGAGGGTACAGTTGTGGTGCTGTATGACACAATGTGGGGCGCCACCAGAAAGATGGCGCAGGCTATAGCTGCCGGCCTGGCTAATAAGGGTATCGGCGCCAAGGTGATCAATGCCGGGAAGTCGGACAGAAACGATGTGATTATGGAGATATTCAAGGCCAGGGGCTTGATTGTGGGCAGTTCCACCATCAATAAGGGTATACTCAGCGATTTAGCTGCGCTGATGGAGATGGTCAAAGGGTTGAAGTTTAAGAATAAGATCGGGGCGGCTTTCGGCTCATACGGCTGGAGCGGTGAATCGGTTAAAATCCTGGAAGAAGGATTAAAGGAATCAGGTATCGAAATAGTGTCTGAGGGGATCAAGGCGCAATATGATCCTACTCCCGAAGATCTCCAGTCCTGTGAGGCTTTAGGGGAAGCGTTTGCCGCTAAGATTTAATATCCAAAGCCTGCAGGGGTAAAAGCTTAACACGAGCTGATTCCCCGCCTGAAAGACATCTTTGTCAGGTGCAAGCTGAGAAGAACATAGACCCCATCGCTTATTAGGCGGATGGGGTCTATAACTTTTTTATCACCGGCCTTGTTGGGTGAAAATTAAAAATAAAGAGATCAGGCATCCCATGACGGCAACCATTAGGGTGCCTCTGTTTTTTTTGTTTTTATGGTATGAGAAAACCGCCACCAGCAGGGCAATACCGGAGAAGGCCAGCATGCCGGTGGTGTCGCCGCTTACCGCAAACAGCAGCAGGCCTACGGTAACCAGGCTGGTAAGGTTGTCTGGCGAGTACCTGTTTTTCAAAGGAGGTTCTCCTTAAAACATATGTATATTTTCATATTTATTTAACGTTGCACGGCCTATTTCCTTTATTTTTGTATACACATATTTTGTATACAATATTAACTTGCAGCTTATCGCCCGGTTCTAATTTTATAGTTTCACGCATGCCGAAATTTGCTGGCAGCGCAGAAACCTTAGCGTTAGTACACTTGTAGAAACTTTTACTCCATGGCAAAAAATAAAGGAAATCATGTAATTATGTAGAAATAAATACATGATTGTATTTTTTGGCAGGTATTAGCATAATTTTAGTTTTTCAGAGGAGGTACCTTTTGTCTACCCGAGCTAAAAAAGAGGCCCCTAAAAATACCGAGCGCCGGAAAAACAAGCTGCTTATGATAGAACACACCCAGCTTTTTACCAAAGCCATAGAAGTGTTGACCCAGCCTTTTGTGGCACGTTATCTTGACGGCAGCATGTTAATGTGCAATAGTGCTTTTTGCGAAATCACCGGATATACCGAAAAAGAACTACGGATGAAGAAAAAGCACAGCCTGATACCTCCCGTGTGGATTGAATATAAAGCAGAGATGCTGGAGCAACTGCGCCGCACCGGCCTGCCCCAGCGCTTTGAAATTGAGTATCTTCGTAAGGATGGATCCCGCATACCTGTTGAAATGTTGGTATACCTGGTTAACGGCACTGAAGGGACTCCACTTTATTATTATATATTTGTTAATGATATCACCAAGCGCAAACTGGCTGAAATTGCTTTATCGTTTGAGTTAGAGATTAGTACCGCCATGGCGGAACTGTCCGAGAAGCTTTTATCACTGGCATCTATAGAAGATATTTCTGCCACTGTGCTGAAGCACGCGCAGCGACTTACAGGTAGCAGGCATGGGTATGTCGGTTATATGGACCGGGATACCGGCTATTTAATCTGCTCAACCCTAACCAGGGACATATGGGAATCATGCAATGTGAAAGACAAGAATGTTGTTTTTAGAGATTTTGGAGATTTAGGCGGTTGGGTTGTTAAGAAAAGAAAACCAATCTTAACTAACGAACCGCCAAAAGATCCACGGTCAACCGGCACTCCGCCGGGACATATACCTATCGACAGGTTTTTGTCTGTCCCGGCGCTTTGTAACGGAACACTGTTTGGCGTAGTGGCGCTGGCCAACTCAACCCGTGCTTACAATGAGCAGGATTTGATTCTGGTAAAACGGCTGGCCGATCTCTTTGCTATTGCCGTACAGCGCAGGTGGATAGAGGAAGATCTAAGACAGTCGGAAGAAAAGCTGCGCAACGCTCACCAGCAACTCCTGGACATCATTGAATCCCTGCCGGATGCCACTTTTGTGATAGACAAGGACAGGAAAGTAATTGCCTGGAACCAGGAGATGGAAGAATTGACTGGCACACCCAAGGCGGAAATCCTGGGCAAGGGCGACTATGCTTACGCGGAGCCGCTTTACGGAGAGCGAAGGCCGGTCATGATCGATCTCGCTTTTGCCGAAGATAAGCATACCGAAGCGAATTATGATTTTGTGAAGAGAGAAGGAAACATCCTGTATGCCGAGGCTTTTTTGCCTATGGTCCGCGGAGGGCAGGGAGCATACCTGTGGGGAAAGGCATCACGTCTCTATGATCGAGAGGGCAAACTGATCGGCGCCATCGAGTCCATTCATGATATAACCGAACGCAAAAGAGCAGAAAAAGAACTGGTTAACGAAAGACAGAGGTTTGAGACGCTGACCCGGCACTCTCCTTTTGGCATAGTGCTGATTGACAAAGAGGGCAACCATACCTATGTCAACCCGAGATTTGTAGAGATCTTCGGTTACGATTTAAATGATGTTCACAACAGGGCGGAATGGTTTCGCCGGGCATATCCTGACCCTGAGTATAGAAAAAAGGTTATTGTGGCCTGGCTTGAAAGAATTGAATCCACTATGCTTGGCCAAAAACGCTCCGGGGTTTTTACCGTTACCTGCAAGGACGGCAGGGAAAAAGTAGTGCGTTTCACACCGGTCAGGCTGCATACGGGCGAGTTTTTAATGACCTGTGAAGATATAACGCAGGGCAAACGGCTGGAAGAGGAACTGCTGCGCTTGAGGAAAGCGGTTGACAGTACCGGCAACGCTATCATTATGACCGACAAAAAGGGTGTTAATGTGATTTATCACAATGACTCTTTAGTCAACCTGCTAGGGTACACCGCCGAAGAGTTAATCCGCGGCGGAGCTCCCAGAATTTTTACTAACCGGGATACCTCGCGGGAGGTTTATAAGACTCTTATTAGCGGCCGCTCCTGGAAGGGAGAGCTGGAACTACGCACCTGCGACAAGCGAAATATTCCTGTTTATCTGCACGGCGACGCTGTGAGGGACGAAACAGGGGAGATAGTGGGCATGTTCGGTATTTACACTGATATATCCGAGCGTAAACTGACGGAGGAGAAGCTGCACGCCGCCAACCAACAGCTGATGGACATAATCGATTTTTTACCCGACGCTACATTTGTGATCGACCGGGATGGCAAAGTAATAGCCTGGAACCGCGCTATCGAGGATATGACCGGTGTCCGGAAAGAAGATATCCTCGGTCAGGGGGATTATGCCTACGCGGTTCCCTTTTACGGGGAACTAAGGCCGATCTTGATTGATCTGATTTTTTTGATGGACGAGCATGCTGAACTTAATTATGAATTTATCGAAAGAAAGGAAAGCACAATCTACGGTGAGGCTCTTACGCCATCTATGTTTAATGGAGAGGGCGCCTATCTATGGGGCAAGGCTTCCCCGCTTTTTGACAGTGAAGGCAACCTGATTGGCGCCATTGAGTCGATCCGGGATATAACTGAGCGCAAGAGAACAGAAGAGCAGCTTAAATATCTAAGCCTTCATGACCCGCTTACCGGGTTGTATAACCGCACTTTTTTTGAAGATGGCATGCGACGCGCCGGGGACGGGCGTTTTAATCCTGTTGGAATTATAGTATGCGACGTGGATGGTTTAAAGTTCATCAATGACACCCTGGGACACGACGCGGGAGATACACTATTGGAAAGTGCCGCGAAAGTAATCGATAGTTCTTTCCGCCGGGGTGACATTGTCTCCCGCATAGGTGGGGATGAATTTGCCATACTGCTTATCCACAGCGATGAAAAAACCGTGGAAAGCGCCTGCAACAGGATCCGGGAAGCTATTAACAAATACAATGAGTCAGGACCTGAAATACCGCTCAGCATATCTCTGGGGTTTGCCGTAAGCACTCAGGCGGATCAGGGTATAAGCGAGCTTTTTAAAGAAGCTGACAACAATATGTACAGGGAAAAGCTGCACCGCAGTCAAAGCGCCAGAAGTTCCATTGTCCAGGCACTGTTAAAGGCTCTGGAGGCAAGGGATTTTATTACCGAGGGCCACGCTGTCAGGCTGCAGGAATTTGTGACGATCCTGGCCGAGGCTATTGATTTACCAAAGCGCAATATATCTGATCTAAACCTGCTGGCCAAGTTTCACGACATCGGCAAAGTCGGTGTTTCTGACAATATCCTGTTCAAGCCGGGCTCTCTTAATTCCGAGGAAGCCGCTGAAATGCGGCGCCACAGTGAGATCGGTTACCGTATTGCCCAGTCGGCGCCCGACCTTGTACCCATCGCCGAATGGATTTTGAAACACCATGAATGGTGGAACGGAAAAGGTTACCCCATGGGCTTAAAGGGGGAAGAGATCCCGCTGGAATGCCGCATCCTGGCTATCGCTGACGCTTACGACGCCATGACCAACGACCGCCCCTACAGGAAAGCCATGACTCATGAAAATGCTGTCAGAGAACTTAACAAGTTCGCCGGGGTGCAGTTCGACCCGTACCTGGTCACCAAGTTTGTTGAGGTTATCAATAAGGCGGTCGGGCTTGAGAAAAATAATCATACACCAGGGCTCCGGACAGAGGGTTTTATGTGTAAGGCCGGAGAATAAATAACTGGTGAATATTTATTCCAGGTAACCAGGAAGGGATGACCAACATGTTAAAAAAGCTAACGTCAGTAGTATTTCTGCTTGTTTTCACAATGGTTGTTAACGGCTGCGCGGCGGCGAAGCAAGAAACCAGAAGCCAGGCGGAATTAGACCGCTCCAAAGATACCGTCTTCCAGGTATCTGTCATTAATGCTCTGCTGCAGGGGGTGTATGACGGAGAAATCACCTGCGGCGAGCTAAAAAAACAGGGTGACTTGGGCATAGGCACCTTAGACGGGCTGGACGGGGAAATGGTGGCTCTGGACGGCCAGATCTACCAGGTTAAATCTGACGGGCAGGCATATGTGGTGGGGGATGAGGTCAGTTGCCCGTTTGCCGCACTGACCTTTTTTGAAAAAGACGGGAGCCGGGAACTTAAAGAATTGGCAAGTTATGATAATCTGCAAAAATCTATAGACAGTATGATAGTTAACCCCAATCTCTTTTACGCCGTCAGGATTGACGGAACGTTTGATTACGTGAAAACCAGAAGCGTGCCAAAACAAAGCAAGCCTTACCGTCCGTTGGCGGAGGTGACCGCAAGCCAGCCGGTTTTTGAGTTTAACAACGTTAAAGGGACATTGGTGGGATTCTGGTGCCCCAAGTATATTGAGGGCATCAACGTGCCGGGCTGGCACCTGCATTTTCTAACCGCTGACCGCAAGCAGGGAGGGCACTTGCTGGACTGCCGTCTGCAAGAAGGAACGGCTCTGGTGGACGAGTCGGCTGATATCCATCTGGCTCTGCTTAAGGGAAGCGATTTCAGCAAGGCTGATCTGAGAACGGACAGGCAAAAAGAGTTGGAAAAAGCAGAGAAATAATGGTATTCAGGCAGGATTATCCGTGCCGCTGTGGTCCTGTTCGTTTGTGGCGGGTGAGCTAGCCGCTTCGGTGTGGCCCTGTTCATCCGTGGCTGGGGAGCTTGCCGCTTCGGTGTGGTCCTGTTCATTTGTGGCGGGGGAGCTTGTCTCTACAATGTAGTCCTCTTCATCAATATCAGGTGAGCTTGCCTCTTCAGTAAGCGTGCTGTCCTCATCAGCGGATGCGCTGTTATTTAAAGTTTCCTGCGGCTCGACATCGCCTGTTTCCTCAGGGGAAATTTCAGACTGCTGTTTTGCGTCGAGTTTTTCTTGCAATACGGCGTTTGTTTTCTGCAAATCCTGGATATCCTGGCGCAAAGCGGCAGACTCCCCGCGCAGTACAGCCAGCTCTTTCTTGAGGCTTGACAGGTAACCGCAGGTATAGATTAATATGAATATCAGGATAATACCTAGCAACAACCTTTTCCACTGCAAAATAAAATCAAGAGTTTTCTGGACTTTACTGCTGGAAGTTTCTTGCCCAAGAAGTTCTTCCAGTTCCTTGATAGTAAGGCAGGTATAATTCTGTTTTGCGGGGTTATTGTACCTGATCTTGAATTTTCGCATAATGTGCCTTTCAACAAGCGGTTAATAAGACAACAAATGCTAAATTTCTACAAAACGCCTGGTAATACCTGCTAAGGAAGTCAAAAAAGGCCCTTTAAAAGGGACTTTATTGAAAAATGAGAGTAAGGTTGGGGGGCACCCTGCAGGTTTTTTATAACCTAAAGGATGTTTTTAAGACTTATTGTTTCTTTTTCTGGAATATGCTTAATCATTAACGCTAACTCAGAAAACTGGCCCATGGACAGAGGGGCGTTCTGTGCTGCGACGTATTCGCGGGCTCTGGCCATCGAAAACTCAATATTGTCAATTTCCTGGTGGTCTAAAACGGTAGGCCACCATTTTGCTTCCTTATCCCAAACCTTCTCCAGCTCTATAGTCTGCGCATATGCTTCATCCCACTGATTTTTTTCAACAACAATGGTAATTTTTTCGATACTTTGCAGCATTTCCCCGGCGGACGCCTGCAACTGGTGATTTGTCCAAAAGCCCAGTGAAATTACGGCCGCAAATATTGTGAGAAGAACTATAAGTAAACGCATTAAATGCTCCTTTTTATTTTTTAAATTGCTTTTGTTTTAACCTGGTAAAACAATTTACCTTCGGTATCCAGGCTGGCAAAAAGCACTTCCCGGCAGCTGTTAATCCCAAGTTTTTGCAGCTCTGTGGTTAGCCAATTCTCGTCCAGGTTAATTTTAGCCAGGTTTTTTTTAAACAGGTATCCATCAATAATCAGGGTTACCGGCAGCCCCTCATACACTGTGGATAGATTTATATCCGCCGGCATCAGGGGCCTTTTCTGTGATTTAGGGATAATGCTGAGCTCGCCGCTGGTTTCCAGAATGGCAAACTCAACGTCAGCCACGTTTGGTGTGTTTTTAGCCCTGAGTTGCTCCAATAGGTCGTTGATGTTGTAACGCAGCCTGGCCAGCTCTTTTTCAACAATTTTACCGTTTTCAATGAGCACACTGGGAGTTCCGCAGACAACACTCCTGGCCCGCTCGCTCTTAAGACAAACATAGGATATAGCCACCTGGGCGACAATCAGAGTAAAAATAGGAAAAAGGCCACTGGCCAGGGGTATTCCGGTATTTTCCATGGGAATCGCCGCCAGGGCTGAAAGCATGATCACAATTACCAGTTCGTAAGGCTGAAGCTGGCCTATTTGCCTTTTCCCCATCAACCTCAGCCCAATAACCACTACGGCAAACAAGATAAGCGTGCGAATAATTCCCAGTAACATACTGCCTTCTCCTGCTTCTTTTTTCGCTGATATCATTTACTGGCAGGCCCCTTTTTATAATTTATTCTTTACACGGGCAACTTAAAAGGCCTTAAAATATGAATTAAGTAACATTACATCAGGAAACTTCATATTATACATAAACTCAAATATAGACAAAGGAGGTTGTTGGAATGGCGTTGGAAACTCCCTGGGCTGAAGGATTCAAGACTGAAGGGCTGACAACTATCTTTCCATTTTTCTTCATCTTCATCTTCGTATTCTTCTTTTTCTTCATCTTCATTTAGGGTTGGTTAATCCTGGGGGTCCGGTTGTTAAAACCGGCCCTTTTTACTTTTAAAGCGCTAGGGTAGGATGAAAAGCTGGGTTAGCTAGTAAATAATGGTGGCGCAGAAAAAATGATTTAGCTGCTTGATGTAGAAATATAATTAAAAGAATGATTAAATCTGTGTACTTAGGAGGGTTTAGTGAATGTTTAACAAGAAAACGGGGATAGCTACAGCCGCTCTCCTATTACTTTTACTCTGGATGCCCGGTAAGGCTGTTTCAGCTAATGCCGCTGACGTGCCAAATGTCATCCCGGAAATGCTCACAGCTGATTTCTGGATAGATAAGCTGCCCGAGCCGGACCAAATCATAATGAGCGGGGAGGAAATAGCTTCCTTTAACCATGATATCATCAGGTCACTGCCGGCCCTTGTATATGATTTAACTGATTATCCGGCGTCATTAAATAAAGAGCAACTGACGAAGCTTGTCACCATGCGGCCATTCCCGGAGGAGGACAGGTATTCCAACGGGAGCCTGGTTGACTGGGCTTATTACCAAAACCTCAAGGAACAGATGAACCTGTCCGGGATCGGGGAAAAGAACGAAGTCACCTACGCGGTTACGATAAGAAGGACCAATATCAGGACCTTCCCGACGTCTGACGAATCGCTGAGTGAGCCCGATGACAAGGAGTTTGACCTTTTCCAGGAAACGGCTGCGGGACCGGCCGAACCGGTCTTGATCCTGCATTACAGCTCGGACGGCAACTGGTGCTTTGTCCAGGTTTACAATTACTGCGGCTGGATGCCTGCCGCCGACATTGCTGTAGCCGAAGACAAGAAAAGTTGGCTTGCCTACGTGAGCCCCGCCAATTACCTGGTGGTGACGGGCAACCGCCTTGGCCAGGATTTCCTTACCCCCCTGCCGGTTGAGCTCACCATGGGAACGAAAGTCCCGCTGATCAGCGGCGGGGGCGGCAATTATGTAATCCTGCTGCCGGAGCGAGGAAATAACGGTGAACTTCTGACAAAAACAGCCTTAATCCCGGCCAGCGCCGATGTCTCAGTCGGTTACCTTACCTACACCAGGGCGAATATCATCAGGCAGGCTTTTAAAATTCATGGCGAGCGGTACGGTTGGGGAGGTATGTTCAATGCCAGGGACTGTTCCGCCTTTGTAATGGATGTATATAAAAGTTTCGGTTTGATGCTGCCGAGAAATGGAGACGAGCAGGAGAGATCGGCAGGCGTGACGGTGAGCTTTGAGTCGCTCAACACCAGGCAGCGCTATGACCTGCTTGACACCCTGCTGCCGGGGGCGTCGCTGCATACACCCACCCACGAACTGCTCTATCTTGGCCAGCATGAGGGACTTTACTACGTGATTCACGATATCACCTCTTACGGCAATGCCAACCAGCCAAATTCCGACGGTACCCTGGGGAAAATAGTATTGAACAGAGTCGCGGTTACAGACCTGTCCCTGCCCAGAAGGAACGGCATGCTGTTCATAGACTCCCTCACCGGCGGCAAACAGATAGAGACCAAGGGCGGGTCAAACGATTCTTCCAATAACTATAACGTGAGTGTGTTCCTAAACGGCAGCGAGGTGGCTTTCCCGGACCAGAAGCCTTTTATCGATCAGTCCGCGGGCAGGGTTTTTGTGCCGGTGCGCTTTGTTTCAGAAGCGCTGGGAGCGAAAGTTGAGTGGGTGCAGCAGGAGCAAAAAATAGTGATAAATAAGGGTGATAAAAAGATAATTCTGTACGTGGGCAAAAAGGATGTTTCTGTTAACGGTCAGAATTATACCCTGGATGTTGCTGTAAGACTTGTTAACGACAGGACCATAGTGCCTTTGAGATTTGTCAGTGAAGCTCTGGGCGCCGGGGTAAAATGGACGGGGTACGACAGCGGCGGTAGGGTGGATATTACCGAATAAAGAAGGTGTGTAGTTATGTCTGAAAAATTGTTGCCAGATTGCCCCGCAGGCGGCTCAATTGTTAAATCAGTTGAGCAAGCGGGGGAAGACGACAGTGGAGAGTGTTTTAGCGATGAGGAATTTATTTGCCCGGCCTGCTGCTGCGGTGTCTACATTGAAGTAAAGGAATAGTCAAAAAAAGCCTTCGGGCTTTTTTTATTTGCACAGTAATTTATTAGTACCATAGGCGCCTTTGAAGGAAGGAATTACCACCAGCTGACTCAAAGGTTTCCACTGATATTTAGAGAAGTCTTCCATAGCAATTTATGCAAAGATACTCACGGAAAGGAGGAATTGCCGTGCAGCGGCCAAAAATTGCTCTGGCAGCCTTCATAGGAATAATTATGCTTTTCGTCTTTTCAACTGCAGCAGCTGAAACAATAGTACCTTACCAAATGTACATAGTTCAAAAAGGTGACACTTTGCTTTCTGTGGGACAAAAGTTTTCAGTAACGGTCGAGCAGCTTAAAAAGGCCAACTACCTGCTTTCCGATACAATTACCCCCGGGCATGGACTCTGGATTCCCCCAGCAAACCCCTTCACGGGTAGCAAAGGCAACCTGAGCAGCAGATTTATCCTTGGCTTTTACGTTGACAGAGAGGGCAGCCTGCCCTGCTCTTATAACCGGATGCTGGCGAACAGCAGTCAGATCAGCGCCGCCGCTCCTTTTTGGTACAGGCTGGCGCCGGATAACCCCACTGAAGTACTGGAGCAGCATACCGCAGATGAAACCTCACCTGGCAATATCAAAGATATCATAAGCACAGCCCAAAAAAACAACATTCAAATGCTGGCCCTGGTACATAACCTGCTCTATCCCGGTCAGGTTGACGGCGCCGGCCTGGCCGCAGAGATGCTGGCCACGCCGGAAACCAGGAATATGTTCATTAACCGGTTGGAAGATTTGATCAAGGAATACGGATATGACGGTATAAACCTGGATATTGAAAGAATCAATTTGGCTGACAGGGAAAAGTTTTCTTTACTGGTAAAGGAGTTGTATCTGCGGCTTGACCCACAGGGGTTTAAAGTAACAGTTTGTGTACCGGCTAAAACGCGTGACGACATTACCAGCACTTGGTCCGGCCCTTTTGACTATAAACAGATAGGCCGGTATGCCCATTATGTGATCATCATGACTTACGATGAACACGGGTATGACAGTGGGCCAGGGCCGATAGCCTCCAGCGGCTGGGTCAGGGATGTGGCCGGGTACGCCGTAAAAAACATTCCTCCGGAGAAGATACTTTTGGGCATACCCGGCTACGGGTTTGACTGGGTACAGCAGCAGCCGCCCAGGTATATATCCTTTGCGCAGGCCTCTGAACTGGCTGCCTGCCAGGGTGTGAACATTATGTGGGACAACGCGGGGAAAGTTCCATACTTTACCTATAGGGACATAGACCAGCAGGAACATCAGGTCTGGTTTGAAAACGCCTCCAGCCTTTCCTATAAGCTGGATATTGTTGAAGAGTTCAACCTGAGGGGAATTGCTATCTGGAGGTTGGGCCTGGAAGACCCGGCAGACTGGGAAGTTTTAAACAACAAAATTAAAGCTGAGAAGGAATAACAAACTGGCAAAAAAATGATCGTCCCCATTTGCGCGCGTTTGGGCTGCCACTTATTACACTTGCTAGGTAGTCAAATTATTTGAGCCAGAATGGTCGGATCTTTTATTTTATTGTCTTCAGCAAGGAAAATAATCTTAGATATTATCTCGGCAGTTTTCGGGTCATCATCTATAAAAGGCAGAAATATACGGCCTCTATGCTGTGAGTGGACAGGGAGAATATGCAGAGCTCCGCTTGCCATTTTGTGAACAATGCCACTGCCGAGGTGAACGGTATATTTGCCAAGTGTTCCATTAATAAATGCATGAGTGCCTTTCATCTCAACATTGGTCAGCTTAAGCAACCGCAGCATTTCGGTGATAATAACGGTTCTCATTTCGACAGTCGACAGGCTTGCTTCAGGATCAACACTACCGACATGGGCCACGCTAACCACTAAATCGATATCGCGCATTATCTCGGAAAAAATTACTTCCGGAATGTCAGTAAACGGCAGGGGCTTCCCAGTTTTTCTGTCGGTAAACATGATTCCTTCAATAGTCGGCGCCTCAACCTCAGCGGGAGAGAACCAGTCTGCCATGGCAAATATTTGAGCTACGAGGTTTTCCTTGTAATATACCTTTTGCAGCCCTTCATTATAGCTTGCTGTCCAACCTCTGCCCTTCAGGAGCGCGGCAGCTTTTTTAGGCTGGATCTGATGCCCATCATACCTGTGTGATATTGTACGTGTCTCAAGCTCGTCGGCATTGGGCCGGTACAGTTCCCTGAACACCTGCTTGAACGGCTGAACGATCCTGCGTTCATAAATATCTCTCTGGTATGACGCCCATTCTCCGCTTTTATATAAGTGAACCGGGTGGGCAATAATGCATTTATCCTCAGGCAGCATAGTAAACTCATTGTTCTCTGGGCCGGCAAGAGCATTGTTTCTGAAATAACCCAGTTGGTTGCTGCTCTTGAAAACGAGGTTTTGTAACAGCGGGTAAATAACTGGATTTTGTGTAAGATGCTCAAGCTCGCCGGCAGTAAACATGTCCCCTGATTCCATCGCCTTTTCCAGCGTCACACGGGCTCGTGAATGCTGATCCTTTAATGATTTCTGAACGGCTTTTATCTCTTTGATATATTGATTATCTTTTAACTTAGCAGGGATATCTCTAAGCGCCTTACCGTTTTTTACCACAGCAACCGCCGTCCGGCCGAGTTCGTCGATGCGAAGATGAATTTCAATATCCCCTACAGGTGCTGGATTCAGGTACTGCTCAATTGAGCGCATTTTTTCTATTTCCATATTCCAGGTAAGTCTGGTCACATCCGAAAAGCCAGCGTTTCTGGCCAAATTCTCAAGAGCAATGGAGACCGCTTTCGCCTCACTTTCACGCCTCTGCGTTCCGAACTGTTTACTCTCTTTCAAGAAACCATGCAGAAACTCATACCTGTGCAGCGTGTCTTTTTTATCATTTACAAGTGGGATAAGACCGTAGCAAAGCACATAATCCTTGTTACGATTTTCACCGATTACCTTTTCAGCCTGTTTGAGAGTAATCTTACCAAGTAAAACATCCGCAAAAAGCTGTGAGCGCTTATGCAATCCCCCGCCTGCTATATATTTGGCGCTGTCGTAAACTACTTTGAAGCGCTTTTCGCCAAGCGCAGAGTAAGCTTCATTAAACCAATTGATGTCAAAGGCCCCATTCTTAAGATCTTGCGGGGAAACAGGCGAGAACCGGGCTACTATTGTTACCTTATCACCTGAAAAGATCTCATTAACATGGGCATGGAAATACCAGCCTGCTGATTTAAGCCCCGGCCAGTTCAAATATTTTTCTACTATGTCAAACCATTGCGGCGCGTACATGGCCGCATCGATCAGCTGCTTTTCAGTAACCTTTAGCTTCTTCAACAATTCCCGCAGATTGTTCTCGTCCTCACCGTCAGCCGGATGGCAGCATTTCAGAAGGTGGCTGAAAATCTCCTTTTTGGTGGTGTTGTCACTTATAAAGTTATAACCACGTACATAGGTGTCTTTTTCGGCGCCGGCCAGTATATCCACAAAGAAACTGGCGCCAGAGCATTTATATATTCTTGACGCCAGATGGCTGACTTCTGTGGTCATATCCCCCCGCTTCAGCTCAATACCGACGATGCGTTCAACAACCTTACCGCAAACTTCCTTCAGCTTTTCACAGGAAGAAATATTTTTATGATTGTAAAAGGCGGCATCCGTGAGCGTCCTTAAATTATCAGCGCTTAAGGGCCTGCCGCAGAGTTCGGCGTACAGTTCATTCTCATCCACCAACCCCATGGCAAATGCCTTTTCAAAATCTTCAAGCCGCAGGCAGGCGTGTGACTTGAACTCCGAGGCTTTATAGAAAGCGTACCCTATCTGAAAACACTCCTTGAAACTCTGGTCGTTGTAGATACTTGTCCTCATTTGGCTATGCCAGAATGATATCTCCATTGCGTCAACCAGACAGGATGTATGGCCTCTATAAGAGTAAAGGGAGTTCTCCCTTTTTACGTAATCTTGAGCAAAAAGTCTGACCGGAGTCTTATCATATATATAACATGACATATCACGGCACAGTGCAAAGACCTCTGATGGGGGGCATTCATTCAACAGGGCCAGAAGGATACTATGAATATGGTTAGAATATAGTAATTTTTTATAAGTTTCAGTAAATTCTTTATGTTTAACAGGAAACAGATCAGAAATCAGCAGTTCATACCAATCCTGCATGTTTATATAATGCAATTGTTTGTATCCATAGCAGAATAATATTTCGAGCAGTTTTTTAGAAGTAAGGTTATATTCTTTTGCCGCTCCCCGCCATATCTCCGGCAGCGGATAATCGTCGAGCGTTATAACTGAGTTGCTATTGGTACGATATTTTAGCTTTCTGAGCGTGCGTGCTCCACCCAGAATAATTTTCTCACGAACCCCGTTCCAGTTTTCCACCTCGTATTCAAAGTCCCTGTGTTGATCTATCAGGTCGCTTAAGGCCAGCAGCGTCTTTTTTATTTGCTCAGACGAAGTAGATATTATATTTTTGGCAGAAAAGCTTTTGGGACATGATATTTGAGGCAGAGAAACATCCTGCTGCGGGTTGTAAAGTCCAAAACCGTTTGCGCTATTATAAACAGGCGCGTCATCGGTGATAATCTTTTCCGCCAATATTCTTGTTTTTTGGGAAGTATCAGCCAGCACAACAGCCGCCTGCCTGCATTCCTGCAGGATACCCTTAAATCTTGGGTCATTATTTACTGATGAAATAATATCAAGGGCAGCCAGGTGCTTGTTCTCATTTTTATCGTCAATTAAGCGTCCGACACTCTCCAGTAAAGCTTCAGGAGGCTGCCGCAGCAGCATTGAAATGGCGTTTTTTCTTAAATCCCCTGATTTATACTGCAGTAAATCTTCAATGATCCTATAGTCACTTGTTGAAAGCATAAGTTTATCAACAATTTGTGACGCGGCAGCACGCACCTGATAGCTTTTATCTCCCATCAGCTCAACAATAGCGGTCTTTTGTTTTATCGTTTGCGGATTGCTTAAAAAGGTGTTGACAAACTCTCTGCGGGTATCCGCGCTCATTTTATCACGGTAATCCAGCAGCAAGTCCACATAGTTGTCTGACTGATTAGAGGCCATGGCAAGCAGCATTTTAACTATAATCTCATCACACGAAACGGCTAGATGCAGCCACGGGAAAACACTCTCCTTGAAGATCACTTCCTTCCCGGGCATGCCGTCCAGCATATTTTTCAGTTTATAAATCAGTTTATTCAGGCTGCAAGTACCTTCAATTCTTTTATACTTACTGAGGTTAGTCCTGTATTCAGGCCTTATAGAGAAATGATTTGCATCTGCAAAAAGATTTACAATTACCCAGGATAAAACCTCATAGTCCGGATCATCCAGGAGCCACACGGCAAGCCTGTGCTGATACGACGGGAATTGGGCCTGTGACAGGAAATAAAGGGCGGTCGTTTTTTTATATTTTTCAGGCGCGGACAAGAGGGTTTTAATCTTGTTTTCAGTCATCATAATGTCGTCAAAGGCCACAGACCAGAGCCCCATAAATATAAGCATGGCATCGCTGCTCTGTATGCATTCATCGGCATAACCACTTTCCGTGAGGCACCTGTAACCGGCTTCAAGGCACTTTCTTACAACGGCAGGTTTTTGCGCCGCAATCCCAAGCCCTGTCCATACATCAAGCGCCCGGACGACTGACGAGAATCTTATAAGATCATGCTCAAGAATTATCTTCAGGATATACAGAAAGCCTTCCCTTGATCCCTCGTCCATGCATTCAACAATAACCTGGCGCAGCCCTTCCTGCAGCCTGGCGGCAAGCAGCAGGTCGCCCACCCACTTGTGTGCTTCGCTGCTGTGACTCATCAGGAGCCCTTTGATGACATCGCGGGTAATAAGACCTGTATTGTTGTCTCCATAAACAATATCATGGACCCTGTTAGTTACCGCTTCGTTGCTTTCGTCTATTTCCAAGGCCAGCAGATCCGGAATAACCCGGTTATTTGTAAAAGTATTATCCTGCCGTGTGAAGTATTTATCATAGGTGAAGTCATTTGCCGCCAGATAAAGCATCGCAAAAAGCTTTGATACAGCTGAAGAAAGATATAGCAATTCGTATGCTCTGGTGCGGTATGATCGTCGGGTGATGTTGGATGAGTAAATGTAATCCGGACTTCTATCCCATACTTTTTTAAACTTTTCCGCCCATTCCCCGCCTAAAAGTGTTACTAAAACCTTGTATTCCGAGCCGGAAAAAATTCTGGTAATTCTATCGCTATCTTCAGTCCACAATATGCTGTAAAGTTCATTTATTTTTTTGTGTTGCTCTGAGAAGACATATGGCCTTTTTTTAATACACTCTATGGTGGCGTTTAATATATCCTTATTTCTTCCGAAAGATAAAATCGATTTTACGGAAAGCCTTGAAATATGCTTTTGTACCGCTTCGTTATTAATATAGGTATACATTACAACACCTCACCACATCCTGCCGGCAAGCATGGTAAGCCGGATAAAGGTCAGCAGGTCGTCTTCTTTCAATGTAATTGGTTGATTAAGTGATAAAACTTCATCTTCACCTATAAACACTCTGTAGATGCCATCCTCAAAGGCAAGCAGCGCAGTTTCGACTGCTCTTTCAACATCAGCCTGTTTTTGGCTGCGGCGCTCACCAAAGCCGACCTTTCCAGTTGCAACCTGATTATCTATGACATCGGGGGAAAGATAATGCATTATTAAAGGATCCACCGCTTTGTTATTGTATTCAGCGACGTTCAAGTGCACGATCTCCGTAATAAGCTCCTTCAGGCTGTGCGGTATACTTTTCAGGATCAGTTCTTTGCTTTTTATATATTCTTTGCGTTTTCCAGCCTGTTTAACGGAAACATATACTTTAATCACACTCACCCCCAAAAATGACAAATCATAACGTTTATTTTTCAATGCTAATAATAACAATAATTACTAATATATACAACAATTTTAACTTTTTAATAATAAAGTAAAACCGCCCAATAGCCATGGCGGGGAAAATGAACACATAAATTCTTCTCTCATCAATAATACTATGCTTATAAAAAATGATGGGAGGTAGAAAAATGCATCAAATGAACCCGTTTATGCAGCACGCCATGAGACATGGACAGACCCTCATTAACGAGACCAACCGAGCGGCATCCCTGTCCCAGTCCCTGGTAACTGCCTGCGACGAGATTATCATGTCAATCAGTTCCGGTAATGTCCAGGGTGCTGTTAATACGGCTCAAAACGCCAGAATGATGGCTGCGCAGATAGCTCAGTCCAACCAGGAGTTAAACCGTACTATTAATGAGCGTATTGAAATGGCAAACTTTGTTATGAGTAGGATACAATCCCGTGTAAACGAGCTGTCCAACGCGCTGCAAAGCATGAGAGGGGTTTCAGGTATAAGTTATCAACCTCAGATTTTTACCTCGGCCTCTTACCAGCAACCTAATTTGGGCGTTATGTAAAAAGCCGTAAACTTTAAAAGTCACCCCCAATAATAAGGGTGACTTTTTTGATGTATTTGTGGATGGTGAGCAAATCAAGAACCGTCCCCACTTGCCAGGCAGTCGCGGCATATGGCCTGGCAGTTGCTCAGGACAGGGCTGTCGCCGGCGATAGGGACAACCTCCCATCCGCCGGGCAGATCAACGCCTCTCATGTTGAAGGTCATAAGGTTGTTGCACCTTCCATGGTGTTTATGACTGTTTTTCACACATTCACACTCACCGTCTGAACGGATGAAAGCAGCCTTGGCCACATCATCCGTAAAAAGCAGTGGCATCTAATTCACCTCCCGACTGGCAGTTAAAAAGCAAGATTCTATGCTATACTATGGTTAAAATGAGCATTTTTAAAAGGAGGATCATGCATTATGGCTGACAGCTTAATTAAAAATATTGGCTTTGCGGAAGTTTTGAAAATGGATGAGCTGGTGGATTACCAGGAAGGCAGGGTGATCAGCCGCACCCTGGCCCAACTGCCCCAGGTCACACTTACGCTTTTTTCAATCAGCCAGGGAGAGGGGATCAGCGCGCACACAGCACCCGGTGACGCTCTGGTGCAAATACTGGACGGAGAAGCGGAGATCACCATCGGCGGGCAAACTTTTAATGTGAAGGCCGGTGCAAGCATTGTCATGCCGAAAGGCGTCCCTCACGCCCTGGAAGCCAGGAATAATTTTAAAATGCTCTTAACCGTAGTCAAAGGATAGGACAAAATATTTTGCTATAAAAAGTGGTTGAAAGCGTAATGCTCTCAACCACTTTTGTTTGTTTTAACGGCACTGCTCCGGCGCCCTGACCACCGCTCCCGTACTGGCGGAGGTAACCAGCGCCGCGTAGCGGGCCAGGTAGCTCTTGCCGGTCACTTTCGGAGCGGGCGGCTGCCAGCTGCTGCGGCGGGCGGCCAGTTCTTCATCAGTAAGTTTAACACGCAGGATCCTTTTAGGTATGTCAATTTCTATGATATCGCCTTCCTGTACCAGGGCTATAGGTCCGCCCTCGGACGCTTCCGGTGATACATGGCCGATACTGGCGCCGCGGGTGCCCCCGGAAAAACGGCCGTCTGTGATCAGCGCCACATCCTTGTCAAGCCCCATACCGGTGATTGATGAGGTGGGACTCAGCATTTCACGCATGCCGGGACCGCCCTTGGGTCCTTCGTAGCGTATGACCACCACGTCTCCCTTATTAATCTTGCTGTCCATAATAGCGGCAAAAGCCTCTTCCTCGCTGTCAAACACCCTGGCCGGGCCGCTGTGCGTCATCATTTCCTTGGCCACAGCCGACTGCTTCACTACAGCCCCGTCCGGCGCCAGGTTGCCCCTTAAAATAGCGATGCCGCCCTCTTTAGTATAGGGGTTATCCATGGGGCGAATCACTTCGGCATCGCGCACCGCCGCCTGGCTGATGTTCTCACCAAGTGATTTCCCGGTAACAGTCTTTTCATCCAATTTGAGCAGACCGTGCTCACCGAGCTGTTTCAGCACGGCGGAGATGCCGCCGGCGCCGTAAAGGTTGAACAGCCGGTGCGTGCCGCCGGGACTCAGCTTGCAGATATTCGGGACGCGGGCGCTGATTTCATCAAAGTCTTCCAGCTTTAGCGGTACTTCGGCCTCGTCGGCGATGGCCAGGAGGTGCAGGACCGTGTTGCTGGAGCCGCCGATCGCCATATCCAGGGCTATGGCGTTGTGAAAGGCGTTCAAAGTCATGATGTCACGCGGGCGGATGTTTTCCCTGACCATTTGTACGACTTGCTGGCCGGCCAGCTTGGCCAGAGCCTTGCGCTGCCCGTACGGGGCCGGGATGGTGCCGTTGCCCGGCAGCCCTATGCCGAGCGCCTCGATCAGGCAGTTCATGGAGTTGGCGGTGAAAAGCCCGGCGCAGCTGCCGCAGGTGGGGCAGGCGCTCATCTCCATTTCTGTCATTTCCGCCTCGCTGATTTTACCCGCGGCGTAAGCTCCCACGGCTTCAAAAAGAGGCCGCACGAGGTCCGCCTCCTGGCCGGCGTAGTTGCCGGTCAGCATCGGCCCGCCGCCGACGTAAACACACGGTATATTAAGCCGGCCCGCCGCCATGAGCATACCGGGCACGATCTTGTCACAGTTGCCGACGAGGACCAGTCCGTCAAACTTGTGAGCCACTGCCATGGTTTCGATTGAGTCAGCTATCAGTTCACGGCTGGCCAGAGGGTATTTCATACCGTCGTGGTTCATGGCGATCCCGTCACAGATGCCTATCACCGGGAATTCAATTGGTGTACCGCCTCCGGCGGCCACGCCCAGCTTGGCTGCCTGGGCCAGGTCCCGCAGGTGGACGTGTCCGGGGATAATCTCGTTAAAAGCGTTGACAACACCTATCAACGGTTTTTTTAAATCGTCCGGGGTATAGCCCATAGCGTAAAAAAGGGACCTGTGCGGCGCCCGGGCCACCCCCCGGGTTACCTGTTCGCTGGGTAATGAAAAATTATCTTTATTCATACGTGAGCCTCCTTTTAAGGATTACCTCATCTATTTTAACATGTTTCGGACAAACTGTGTAAGGGAAGTTGTCATACTATTAAGTTATCCGCCTGGAGTTATTTACAAACCCAAAATGTTAAAGTAAAATATACATAGCCCAGTACTTTCCAGGGGGTGAAAGCGTGAAGGAATACGAAAAGCCCGAGCTTATTGAGTATGAGAGCTTAAAGAGTACAACTGGAGATCCTCATCAGGGGCCCTCTTGATACATTAGAGCCGGCAACCGTTCTTTCTTGTCAAATTGATTGTCCGCAGTACATGCCGGCCTGTTTATTTGCAATTAAACACATCCAAGGTAAAATATTATCTGCCCAAAACTTTTCTGGGAGGTGACAACATGAAGGAGTACGAAAAGCCTGAACTGATTGAGTATGAAAGCTTAGTAAACACGACCGGTATGCCTCCCGGTCCGAGTGGCGGCCCACCTCCTTAAAATTAGAGCTGACAACAGCTCTTTTTATTTTATCGTTTCATAGCAGAGTGGAGGGGTCAGGTGAGCCACAATAATTTTATCAAGTTTTTAGGAACAGCCGGAGCCAGGTTTGTCATGGCCAGCCAGCTCAGGTCTTCCGCCGGGACTTTTATCTCAATGAAAGGTCAAAAGATCATGCTGGATCCCGGTCCGGGTGCGCTGGTCAGGCTGGCTTCCTCCAGGCCAAAGATAAATGTCGAAAAACTGGACGCGATAATCCTCACCCACGCCCATATTGACCACAGCAATGACGCGAATGTGCTGATCGATTCCATGACAGGCGGGGGTTTGACCAAGCGCGGTGTATTATTTGCGCCATGGGAGTGCGTCCACGGTGAAGATCCTGTTATTCTAAAGTACCTGCGAGGCTTTTTAGAGGATATTGTGATACTGGAAGAAAACAAGGAATACCGGCTGGGCAGCCTGTCATTCTCCACTTCAGCAAAGCACCAGCATGCTGTGGAGACTTACGGCATTAAATTCAATCTGGATGACCTGGTGGTGTCGTTCATGGTTGACACCAGGTTTTTTCCGGAACTGCTGCCAAGCTACCAAGGCACAGATGTGCTGGTAATCAATGTGGTGCGTCACGTCACGCACCAAAACAGCAGGATCATGCACCTTAATATGGATGATGTCAGAACCATTATTGCCGGTTTAAAACCCAGGAAGGTGTTCTTGACGCACTTCGGTATGACCATGCTGAAAGCCAAACCCTGGGAACTGGCGCGCCAATTGACAGTCGAACTGGGCGTCGAAGTGACGGCAGCCTCTGATGGCCTGACCGTCCAACTTTAACTTAGTGTACCGGGTACCTAAGTTATTAAGTTATTTGTTAAAAGAACCAAAACACTGCCCCTGACGTCAAAAAGATTAAATACCTGATAAGGAGATGATCCGGTGATGGTTAGAACAAAGCTTTATCTGTATCTTGCAATACTGATGTTGACACTGCTGTTTATCCCGGCAGTTGCTTCCGCCGCTCAGGTGCTGGATGAAAACAGCAGCGGCGAGGTGGTGGTAATCGTCGAGGGACAGTCGCTGGAATTAAGCCTGCCCAGCAATCCTTCCACCGGTTTTTCGTGGCAGTACTTTCCGGAGCCTGATAGCAGCATTTTAAAGGAGACGGGACATGAATACCGGGGAGGAGAGTCAAACCTGATTGGCGCCGGCGGAAGGGAATACTGGACTTTCCAGGCTGCCGGCACAGGCTCGGCCACGCTTTCCCTCGCTTATATGCGGCCGTGGGAAAGCCGCATGCCGGAGAAAATATTCAAGTTGGAGATTAAAGTCTCGCCCCAGGTTAAAGTCCTGCTGGACGGCAAGGCCCTGGATTTTGACGTGCCGCCGGTCATAGAAGAAGGCCGGACCCTGGTTCCCCTGAGGGCTCTCTTTGAAGCACTCGGCGCGGAAGTGATCTGGAACCCTGAAACGCGGCAGGTCACTGCCCAAAAAGAGGGACTAACCCTGGAACTTACGGTTGGGAGCAGTGAGGCTTACTGGAAAGGCCCCAAAGACGGGCATATGGTATCTTTGGAAGTCCCCCCCAGGATTATCGGCGGCAGGGTCCTGGTGCCGCTGCGCTTCGTGAGCGAGGCGCTGGGCGACCGGGTTGACTGGGATGAAGCCACCCGTACCGTGCGCATAACCAGTTATATTTAATAACCGTAGGTTCGATTTCAATCGAACACGGTGCATTAGCGCCGAACTTGTTTGGGCATTGTAACATCTGTGTAACGTTATTTTCTGGACAGGTAAAAAGAGGTAGTAATAATGAAAAAGCTGTTAACAGTGGCATTTGTGGTCTTATTTCTAATCAGTGGGTGCGCTGCCAAAACTAATAAACCGTCCAATATAAATCAAACCAGCCAGGTGAAGCCAGGTCAGGCGGAGCTGATGAGTCAATACCAAACCCTGCTGACAGAGAATCAGCCCGCTGGCAAAATAATGGAATTCATAGAGACAAATAAAACTACTCTGAGCCGGGAGAACATGGACAAGGCGGTAACCGGTCTTATAGATGTCCAACAAAAGCGGTTAAAGGACTACGAAGATAAAATATTCTCCCCGGAAATAAACATAAAACTGAACAGCTATAAGTATGAGGACTTAAAACAACTGAGTAATATCAAGGAAGACAGTATCAAGAATTTGTTGCAGGACGCGTTTAGCAACGGATATAAGCTCTCCACGGCCGAGGGTATGCACTATTTAGAGATCGACTATGACAAAAGCTTCAGGGAATATGGCCGGTACGTTTCAGATGAAGCAGCCGGTTACCTTGAGATCATGGCAGCCGAAAGCAACAAGCACTTTGCGGAAGACGCCGCCCTTAGAATTGGTTTGGATGAGCTGGTCAACAGGGTGATCAAGACAGAAAAGTATATCAGCGTATATCCCGGTTTTGTGTTCATAAATCAAATAAAGCAGTTCCACAGCTATTACCTGAACGCGTATTTGCTCGGCTTGAACAATACATCCGCTTTTGATTATCAAACACTTAAATTAAAAGATTCCTTTCTAAAAAGCTATGAAAACACCATAGCCGGTCAAAAAGACACAAAACTGGCGGGCACACTGGAAGAATACCTGGCCTTGCTGAAGAAAAACGACTACAAGAGAACAGATGAGATCATTAAATTTGTTAACCAGGTTAGCGGGGTATAAATTAATAATTGCGTTTACAGCTTAATCTGGTATAATTAGTTTTTTTCATGGACGTGAAGGGTTTTTTATTATAATGTATATATAAAAGGACGTAATGAGGCAATATTTATCCAAAGAAAAATCAGTATCAGGTGGTTTTACAATGCCGACTTACAATTATCCCATGGTCCATATCGGGAACCTGGCTAATTTGAAGGCGTCTCTTCTTATTTCCGACAGGATTTCCTGCCGTGTATACGACAGCGAAGGAGCAATTACCAGGAGATGCCGGAACGGCAGCTTTTATAACCTGGTAATAAAACAGGAAGTTGTGGACGGCGAACCCCGGATTGACCTGGCTTTTACCGAGACCGCGGATAACGGTTCACCGCGTTTAGCGCTGTCTCACGGCACTTTTAGAAATAAAGTGCGCGGCTTGTATTATGATAATCAGGAACTTGATAATTCCTGGGCCATTGATCAGTGGGAAGAAGAAGAAATTATGCTTCTCTGGGGATTGACGACGACCAGCATACGCGCCGTCCCGAAGCAATTTCCGGTGTCTATATTCGATAACCTGGAATTTTGCGAACTGTTAATCATGTTTAATGGCGGTTATGCGGTCATTAAAGAAGGCCGGGACGCCCCGGATGACGCCAGCAAGAAAAAGATTGCCCATTTGCATGACGCGCTGACCCTGCTGACAGGCTGTTGATTTAAGCAAAACGATTAGTTTAGGAGTGGCTGTATCTATGTTTGCAACTGAAGCGAAAGGGCACCTTAAGATCCTTTTAGCTGATCCTGAAGTCCCCACCGTGATGCTGTGGGGCCCTCCCGGAGTCGGGAAGTCCAGCATTGTTAAGCAGTTAGCCGCTGAAAGCGGCTGGGGTTTCCTCGACCTGCGGCTTTTGCTCCTGAACCCCATCGACCTGCGCGGTATTCCCTATCCCAACAGGGAAACCAGGCAGGCGGACTGGCTTGCCCCTTCCTTCCTGCCCGATGTCGGGCGCGACGGCGCGGAAGGCGTTATCCTTTATGACGAGATCACCTCCGCCCCACGGGCTGTGCAGGCTGCTGCCTACCAGTTGATTCTGGACCGCCGCATCGGCGAATACATCCTGCCGGAAGGGTGGCGCCAGGTGGCGGCAGGCAACCGGGCCCAGGATAAAGGTGTCACCAACCAGATGCCCGCAGCGCTGGCCAACAGGATGATCCACTTTGAAGTTACCTGCTCGCTGGAGGATTGGAAGCACTGGGCGATCCCCAACAGGATTGATTATAGAGTGATCAGCTTTTTAAACTTCCGGCCTGAACTGCTTTACCGGTTTCCCAACCAGGCTGCTGAGATCAAAGCTTTCCCCAGCCCGCGCAGCTGGGAGTTCGTCCATAAGATCCTCCCTTCCTACGGTCAGGTGGACAAGGCTTTCCCGGCTATCTGCGGGGCGGTCGATGAAGGCCCCGCGACCGACTTCACCGCCTTCTGCCGGATGTTCGAGCTGATTCCCGACGCGGACGAGATCCTCGACGGCAGGACAACGCTAGTCCCGAATTCACCAGATATGATATACGCCTGCATCGGGGCCTTGGTCAGCAGCCTGTCCAATAATAAGACCACGGCCCGTTTGAGTAACTTCATTGCCTTTATCTCCGAGCTGATGGTCGAGTACCAGGTGCTGGCCATCAATGACGCTGTGAAAGCCAACCTCCGGAATGAACTGGTTATGCTGCCTGAATTCCGTGCTTGGCTGGCCGGCCAAGCGGATGTCCTGGTGGGAGCGGATTAGTAATTGGGAGGTGCGCCAGTGCCGGATTCTCATTATTTGATCAGCAGGGCCAGGGCCCAGATGCTCTTGAAGTATCCCTTCTTCGGCTCCCTGGCCCTCTTTCTGCAGCCCAGAGAGGACCCGTCCACTACGACCATGAGGACCGAGGATTTTAACCTCATTTACCACGATGATTTTGTCCAGGGCCTGGTCAAAACCGGCGGTATCTCCCGGTTGATGGGCACCCTGGTCCATGAAGTAATGCACGCAGTCCTCCAGCACATCTGGCGCCGGGGTCCCCGGGACAAGGATCTCTGGGACATGGCCTGCGATTATGTCGTGAACCATATCGTCAAGGAACAGGGGCTCCAGCTGCCTCCGGGCGTTTTCTTATCCGACCGTTTCAAAAACATGACGGCAGACGCCGTGTACAATATCCTGCTTGAAGAACTGCCGCCTAAATCCCAGGACGAGGCGGGCAAGGACTCCCCTTCAGGGCAAAGTGGTCCGGATAAATCCCAGCAGGATAAAAAGCATGACGGCAAACTCCTGGACGACCATTCCAGGTGGGGTAAGAACAAGAGCGGACAGGACGAATCCACCGACATCAACGCGGAAGCTGCGACCTGGAAGATGCGCGCTGCCCAGGCGGCCCAGGAAGCCCGACAAAGAGGCTACCTGCCTGTTGGTATGATCCAGATCATCGAAAATATCCTGTACCCCAAACTTGACTGGAAGCAGGCTCTGGCTTCCTTTGTCCAGCCGACCCGGTCGGACTATACCTTTATCCCGCCCGACCGGCGTTTCGACTACGTATTCCTGCCGGAGTTCGGCAGTGAAGGGCTGGAAGAGGTCGTGGTGGCCATTGATACTTCCGGTTCGGTCTGGCGTTTCTACAAGCAGTTCATCTCGGAAATGGTCAATATTGTCTACTCCTACCCGGAGTTCAAGGGCTATATCGCCCACTGTGACGCGGCTGTGCAACTCTTCCAGGAGCTTGACCCGGACAATATCCCGATGCAGTTTAAAGGCGGCGGCGGGACAAACTTCCGGCCCTTATTTCAGGAAATTGAAAAACGAGGTATCAGCCCGTCGGTGATGGTCTGCCTGACCGACGGAGACGCAGACTTGCCCAAAGACCCGCCCCCATACCCCGTGCTATGGGTCCTGACGGGAGAAAACAAGCCCATCCCCCACTTCGGGAACGTGGCCTACATGTATTTAGAGTAGGCACCCGTCAAGCGCGACAAGGGGACGGTTCTCCAAGGGATCTATCGGAAGTTTTGCGCGTAAAAGAGGTTCAATCGGCGGGTGTTAGCAACCTGTTGAGCCTTAATATACCTATAGGGTAAAGCAATATGCAAAATTTTTGATTGTCCCAGAAGAACCCTCGGCATCGATTTTGCCCGCAAAAGACTGCTCCTCGGTGATAAAAAATACCCTCTTATGCTGTCAAAAACCCGGACAAATGAGATCATTAAATTTGTTAACCAGGTTAGCGGGGTATAAATAAATAATTGCGTTTACAGCTTAATCTGGGTATAATCATCGTAAGACCTTTAAAGGGGGGACAAGCATGTTTTCTGGAGCGTTTCAGCCCATGCACCTGCTTCTGATACTGATAGTGGTTTTGATCATTTTCGGACCTGGCAAACTGCCGGATGTCGGCAAGGCCATTGGCAAGACCATCCGTGAATTTAAGCGTTCCACGCAGGCTGATATTGAAGAAGAGGAAGAACTAAAGGCAAAGGACCAGGTGGCCAAGGCACAAACCCAGAAATAAGCTAGTAGAAAGTATGAGTCAAAAGATTAATCTAATGACTATTCAAAACAGCTCGCCGTTTTTTGGCGGGTTTTTATTTTTATGAGCTTTAATCATATTTTAGTGTGGCATGAAGATGTAAATATATTTGGTTTAAAAATACCTTCAATTAACATATAAGGAAAAATTAAAAAATGACGAATCATAAAGTAATAGTAAAAAAATGATTCCGAGGTTATTTATAAATGATAGATGATGAAATCATCGGCTACAGGTGTCCCGCTTGTAAAATGTTAAATGTTAAGGAGATAAAGCAGATTGAAAACGGTTTTCCCGGGAGTTTCTGAAAAGTCGATGATTTTAAGAAACCCCAAGAACAACTCTCCTTTGTTCCTTTTGTGTTTTGCCGTAAGCAATCCTTCTAAGAAAGCGATTGAGATATCATTAAATGCGGCTGATCATATTTTGACGCACACAACTGATGTATAAGGAAAATAGCTTGACAAAGGTGGACATGCATGGCTATTAAGACAAAAATTGAATGGACAGAGAACACCTGGAATCCGGTAACGGGTTGCACAAAATTGTCTGACGGATGCAAAAACTGTTACGCATATACCATGGCGAACAGGCTTAAATTGATGGGAAATGAAAAGTATGCAAATGGATTCGATATAACCTTGCATGAGAAATCTCTGAATGACCCGTTTAAATGGAAAAAACCGTCGATGATATTCGTAAATTCAATGTCAGACTTATTTCATGAGGACATACCGTTAGAATTTATAATAAAAGTTTTTGATGTTATGAACAGTGCACCATGGCATACTTTTCAAATACTGACGAAGAGGGCTGAACGACTTACAGCACTGGCGGACTCACTTAATTGGACTACTAATATATGGCAAGGGGTTACCGTTGAAAGCGGGAAGTACAAAAATCGTATTGATGAATTGAGAAAAGTGCCGGCAAAGGTCCGATTTGTCTCTTTTGAACCTTTGATCGATGAAGTCAAAGGTATAGATTTATCAGGGATTGATTGGGCAATTGTCGGTGGAGAAAGTGGATTTGGCGCCAGGGAGATGAAAACTGAATGGGTATTCTCCATTAAGAATGAGTGTGACCGTCAAGATACAATGTTCTACTTTAAACAATGGGGTGGAATCAATAAAAAGAAGGCTGGACGAATTCTTCTTGGACAGACATGGGACGCGATGCCACTAGCAGTGAAAAGTGATGTTGATCCACGCTAAAACACGCAGGGGAAACTGCCGGGATCATTAAGAATGTTTTTGTAAGAAGGGGGTTCAGCTAAAATGAAAATCGACTTAAAAGACGTGCAAAAGACGTTGCTCCTGCCGTTGTGGGGGAGGGCTAAGCTGAGTAAAATGGGAAATCCGGTCTTAAATGATCCCAAGGCGGTAGAGATTGTGGGAGTATAATGCCAGAATGTGATTTTGCAGGCATACAAAAGATTTTTACTGATTTTTTCAATGTCGGCTGGATCACCAGGGCGAAAATGTTTGATGATAAAAAAGCTCCAATATTGTACATGTGAATCAGGAGGGAAGCAGGAGAACCGTCCCCCTGCTTCCCCTTATTTATTTCTATTTGTCTTTTTTCGCTGCCTGACACATTCTGTCAGCAGGTATTCGATCTGGCCGTTGATGGAACGGAAGTCGTCTTCAGCCCAGGCGGCTAATTCCTTCCAGAGAGAGGGGGATACTCTCAACAGAATCTGCTTCTTATCCTTTTCTTTATTCGCTGCATTTTCCAATCGGTATCACCCCTCCGCACCTACAGGTCTGAATTAAGTGAAAACCATTTCTGGCTCAAAGCTTGCGTTGTACTCGCCTCTAATATATGGTACCGCTGTTGATGATAGGCTGGGGATCCTTATTCCCGCACAGGACAACCAGGAGATTGCTGACCATGGCTGCCTTACGCTCTTCATCCAGTTGAACGATGTTATTTTCGCTCAGCTTGGACAGGGCCATTTCCACCATTCCAACGGCGCCTTCAACTATCATCTGTCTTGCGGCGATGATGGCGGAGGCTTGCTGCCGCTGCAGCATGGCGGCGGCGATTTCCGGGGCGTAGGCCAGATGGGTGATCCGGGCCTCTAATATTTCAAGACCGGCGCCATCTACTCTCGATTGGATTTCTTCTTTAATCTTCTCTGCAACTTCCTGGCTGCTGCCCCGCAGAGATTTTTCACCATCCTCCAAGGAAGCGTCATATGGATAGAGACGCACAATATTGCGCAGCGACGAATCGCATTGGATGGACAGAAATTCGATGTAGTTATCTACGTTAAAGACCGCCTTGGCTGTATTGACCACCTTCCAGATGACTACAATGCCGATGATGATCGGATTACCCAACTCGTCGTTGATCTTCTGTGTCTCGTTATTCAAGGTCATGCTTTTCAGAGAAATTTTTTTATTGGGAACCTTCACGTTGACTCCATGGATTGAGGATTTCCCCCCGGACGAGGCTTTTTCAATGGAAACGGCAGTACCTGCCGCAGCATTGGCAGAAGCCGGATTCATGGCGGTGACAAAGGGGTTGACAAAGAAAAAGCCCTCTCCCCTTAATGTCCCGTAATATTTTCCAAACAGGGTGAGCACCAGAGCCTCGTTGGGCTGGAGGATTTTCAGCCCAATGAACAAGAAGGGCCCGATCAGGAAAAGATACAAAGCGCAAACTACGACCAGGCTTAACCAGAGACCATGCGCCGCGCCTCTTTCGATAAGAACAATGCCGTAAATGAATCCAAGTATAGCGCCGATCATCAGGGCGATGTTCAGTACCAGCATCATCATACCGCTAATGCTTTTTGCCTTGATTTCTTCATAATGCAGTTGTCTTTCGCTTGTAGCGGACAGGTTGGACATTTGCAAACCCCCTTTGTATGTGATATCAATTTGATATCATTAAAATATCACAAAAATTGGTTTGTGTCAATTAATCAATTAATCAAAATAATGGCAGGGCCAAAAGGACGTTGCTCTTGATGGGAGCAAGGATTAATAAAACATCTCAAAAATTCCAGTCAGAATCAGCAGTACGCCTGAGGCCGGGCCGGCCAGGTTGCCCGGCAGGTTGGAAATGCGGCCGCAGCCGATTTTCAGGCCAAGCCTGATGACGATTAAACTAATAGCAAATACAAAGGCGGATGTCAGGACGGGGCTCAGTCCGGTCATGCCGGCGCCAAGGCCGTTTACGATGTTGTCCGCGGTCAGGGCGAGACCCAGCATGGACCCTTCCTTTAAGCTGATAGCAACCTTTTCATTCATGTGAAAAACAGGCGGGTTTTCCAGTTTCTTAAACAGCATGTAAAAGGCAAGCTGTTTTCGTTGTTTCTCAGGAGAGCTGTATGAACACGTTTTCAACGATTCGTTTATAAAAATCCAGATACCGGAAAATACAATAAGCATCGCGCCTATATAGTTGGCATACCACGGGTGAATTAAACCGGCTACGAATTTGCCGGCCAGCATGGCAGCCAGGGTTGCGCCGCTGGTGATAACGGCGATAAGCAGGTTTGACGCAAATGAAATTTTGATTTTCTTTGTACCATACGAAGTGCTGACTACCAGGTTATCCAGATTGCAGGACAGTGCCAGCAGCAAAGCAATCACTAAATGCAGCTTTTCCAAAATTTCCACCCTCTTCTGCAGTTCCCTGTGATAACATATTATGTAAAAATGAAAAAAAGTGTTGCATGATGGCAATAAACTAACTTGCGGCTGGTAAACATGAGCTTTATAATGAAACACAGGATGGCAGGATGGCAGGATGGTAGATACGGAGAATATTTTATTGTTTTTTCAAACTGTTTTTACGTATTTAAAACATTCCTGCGGGGATGTTTTTTATTGGGGGGATAATAATGGCCGGAAAACAACCGGAGACCAGGTCGGCAGGCGGAGGGACACGGTTTAATTACAGCTGGGTGATTCTGCTCACAGGGATTTTGACCGTGATGGGCGCCCTGGGTTTTGCCCGGTTCGGCTATGCCACGATTCTGCCTTCCATGCGGGAAGGTCTGCTTTTGAATAATACTCAGATGGGCGTGATCGCTACCGGAAACCTGGTGGGTTACACGGTTTTTTCTGTTATCGGCGGGTTTCTCGCTTCCAGGTTCGGGCCGCGCATTGTGATCAGCTGCGGCCTGCTGCTGACCGGCGCCACCATGTTCCTGACAGGGACTGCCGGGGGTCTGGCCGGGGTGGTAGCTCTTCGTTTTTTGACCGGCATAGGCAGCGCGGGCAGTAATATCCCGGTAATGGGCCTCATTTCCGCCTGGTTCCCACCTGAACGCCGCGGTATGGCTACAGGGATTTTAGTCGGCGGGTCGGGTTTTGGCTTTTTAATAACCGGTTTTCTGGTGCCCGGTATAATAACGGCTTATCCGCAAAATGGCTGGCGCCTGAGCTGGTTCATCCTGGGTGGGGTGGTGGCCCTGCTGGGGGTACTGGGCTGGATATTACTGCGGAACAATCCCTCCGAAAAAGGGCTGACCCCCGCGGGCGCCACGGTTGGCCGAATGAGTGAAAACTCGACAAGCTCTAGCGCTATTTCCTGGAGTAAAGTTTACGGGTCACCGGCGTTGTGGCACCTTGGACTGGTCTACCTGTTCTTTGGCTTTTCCTATATTATTTATGGCACTTTTTTCTCCGCCGCCATGGTCAGCGATAAAGGTTTCAGCCAGGCTCAGGCGGGCGCGATATGGTCAACCATAGGTGTCATTGGTATTTTAGGCGGTATTCTCTGGGGCGTAGCCTCTGACTGGCTTGGACGCAAGTACGCGCTGGCTGTGGTATTCGGGCTGCAGGCGGTCAGTTTCTTTTTGTTCGCGGTTGCCGGCGCTACTTCTACCCTGTATTTGTCGGCTTTTCTGTATGGGCTTTCGGCTTTCAGCATCCCCGGCATCGTTGCGGCCGCCTGCGGCGACTACATGGGTCCGAGGCTGGCCCCGGCGGCTCTGGGCATGGTTACGCTGTTTTTTGCCGTCGGGCAGGCCACCGCTCCTTCCGTGGCCGGCTACCTGGCGGACTCGGCCCATTCATTCGGCCAGGCCTTTCTGCTGGCTGCGGCGGTTGCCTTCCTGGGCGGCGCCGGCTCGCTCACCCTGCACCCGCCGAAGCAAAAATTATAGGGGACACACCTCGACAGCGGAATGGGGACACACCTCCGACAGAGGAAAGGGGACACACCTCTATTTTGAGCCTGTCTCTTAGGCTGAGGAATGTCCCCGATGCCTGTCTCTGAGGCTGAGGAATGTCCCCGATGGAGAAATAGATGGCATAAGGCTGTTCAGTACAGGTATAATAAATCTGAACTGAAAAATAATGGAAAGCTCAAGAGTGAACCGGGAGGGAGAAATTTGGAGGATAAATCGATCATTATCATCGGCGCCGGGCTGGCCGGCCTGTCCACGGGCTGCTACGCCAGGATGAACGGCTACAGCACGCGCATCTTTGAGCGCCACACATTGCCGGGGGGTCTTTGTACCGCTTGGGAGCGCAAGGGGTATACCATAGATGGCTGTATTCACTGGCTGATGGCCTGTAAGCCAGGCGACTCATTTCGCCAGATATATGATGAACTGGGCGCTTTTGAGGGGAACCGGCTGTTCACACTGGATAAATTCGTCCACTGCCGCGATGAAGCCGGCGGCAGAAGCCTGGCGGTAACCGCCGACTTGGACCGCCTGGCCGCTGATATGAAAGACCTGTCGCCCGAAGATGCCGGAGTCATTGACGAACTGGTGGAGGGCAGCCGCGCTTTAATAGGATTTGATACTGGTATACCTAAACCC
>CAZIYV010000010.1:0-646 GCA_964543575.1 uncultured Pelotomaculum sp. | reverse complement strand
CTTTTAAAGTATGTGATGCGCTACAATATGACTGTGGAAAGTTTCGCCAGTCGCATCAAGGACCCGTTTTTACGCCGCTGCGTGACCAACCTTTTTGTTCCTGAGATGCCTATGTATTTTCTTTTTGTGGTACTGGGGCAGTTGGCCGGCGGTCAATTAGGACTGGTTGAAGGCGGCTCACTGAAATTTTCCCAGGCTATAGCAAGGCGTTACCAGGCTTTGGGTGGAGAGGTTTCCTACGGGGCAGGCGTGGAAAAAATATTGGTGGAAAATGACCGGGCAGTGGGTGTCCGGTTGGCGGACGGCTCGGAACACCGGGCTGACCTGGTGGTTTCGGCTGCTGACGGGTACAGTACCATCTTCCAGATGCTCGAGGGGCGTTATGTCGATCAGGAGATTCGTGACCGCTTTGCCAACTGGCCGCTGTTTGAGCCTGTGCTGCTGGTTAATTTCGGAGTGTCACGACAATTTCCGGACGAGCCGGCCTCCAACCTGATCTGGCTGCGGGAGCCTTTGTCTGTGGGCGGGCAGAAGACAGAAGCATTCATGCTGCGGATTTTCAACTATGATTCCATCCTGGCGCCGCCGGGCAGAACTGCGCTTCAGGTCATGTTCGAGGCGGATTACGACTACTGGTATAATATGC
>CAZIYV010000009.1:0-47080 GCA_964543575.1 uncultured Pelotomaculum sp. | reverse complement strand
TCTTAACCTGGAAGAGGACAACATCGGTTGCGTTATTCTCGGGCCTTACAAGCACATCAAGGAAGGTGACACCGTCAAGCGCACCGGCCGGATCGTGTCTGTACCAGTGGGAGACGCCCTGATCGGACGTGTGGTAAACCCTCTGGGACAGCCGCTGGACGGCAAAGGACCTATTAATAGTGATAAATTCCTCCCGGTTGAAAAAATCGCGCCTGGTGTTATCTACCGTAAGGGGGTGCACCAGCCCTTGCAGACAGGGCTGAAGGCTATCGACTCCATGATTCCTATCGGCCGTGGGCAGCGGGAACTTATCCTTGGCGACCGCCAGACCGGCAAGACAGCTATCGCGGTCGACGCCATCATCAACCAAAAAGGCGGGGATGTCATCTGCATTTACGTTGCCGTGGGACAGAAGCAATCCACGGTGGCCAACGTGCTGCAGCGGTTGACTGATACAGGCGCGATGGATTATACCATCATCGTGTCCTCTACAGCAGCAGACCCGGCCCCCTTGCTCTATATCGCCCCCTTTGCGGGAGCCGCTATGGGTGAGGAATTCATGTCCCAGGGCAAACACGTGCTGATTATTTACGATGACCTTTCCAAACAGGCATCTGCTTACCGTGAACTTTCCCTGCTTCTGCGCCGGCCGCCCGGACGTGAAGCATACCCGGGCGATGTGTTTAACCTGCACAGCCGGCTTTTAGAGCGCGCCTGCAAGCTCTCGGATGACCTGGGCGCCGGTTCCATGACCGCCCTGCCCATTATCGAGACTCAGGCCGGCGACGTTTCGGCTTATATCCCAACAAACGTTATTTCTATTACAGACGGCCAGATATTCCTGGAGCCCGACCTGTTTTACGCCGGCGTACGCCCCGCGGTTAACGTGGGTATCTCAGTATCCCGGGTTGGTGGCGCCGCTCAGTTGAAGGCCATGAAATCGATTGCCGGCAGCCTGCGCCTTGACCTTGCCCAGTACCGTGAACTGGCTGCCTTTGCCCAGTTCGGCTCAGACCTGGACAAAACGACCCAGGCTAAGCTGACCCGCGGTGAGCGCATGGTGGAACTTTTAAAGCAGGGCCAGTACGTGCCCATGGCGGTAGAAGACCAGATCATGAGCATTTTTGCAGCCGCCAAAGGTTACCTGGATGATATGCCGGTAGAAGTTGTTCTGCCTTTTGAAGCAGAGTTTTTAAAGTTTATGAAGGCGAACAAGCCAAGTATCGGCGAAGCCATTCGCGCAACCGGCGAGTTGAAAACAATTGAAAAGGAACTGCTCGCAGCTATCGAGGAATTCAAAGCGGGCTTTAAGAGCGCTCGCGGACTGTAAATAAGACGTCAGTCGTCAGACGTAAGACGTCAGGATAGAAAGAATTTGCCAAGGCAAATTCTAATTTAACGGACGTCCGAAGTCCGATGTCCGACGACCAAATGGACATCCACTTTAAAGGTGGTGAAATATTTAAATGGCAAATCTACGAGATCTCCGGCGCCGGATTAAAAGTATTAAGAGTACTCAACAAATTACCAAAGCCATGAAAGCCGTCTCGGCGGCAAAAATGCGCAAGGCGCAGGAAGCGGTAGTATCAGCCCGGCCCTATTCCAAGCGGATCAAGGGCGTGCTGGGCCGGGTGGCTGTGGCTTCCGGCGGGGTTAACCACCCATTGCTGGAAGTGCGCGAGCCGAAAAAAGTGGCTTTCATTGTAATGGCGGCCGACCGGGGACTGTGCGGTGGCTTTAACGGCAATGTAATCAGGCGGGCAGCGGAAGAAATAAAGAGTGCGGGAATGGATGCCAGCCTTGTTGTCGTAGGTCGAAAAAGCCGCGATTTTTTCCAGCGCCGCGGCTATAATATCGCCAAGGAGTACATTAACCTGGGTGATAATATCAGGTACGCTTCGGCCAGGGATATTGGCTCCTTCGTTGTTGAGAAGTATTCTAAGGAAGAGTATGACGTGGTTTACCTGATTTACAGCCAGTTCGTCAACGTGCTGGTGCAGAAACCTGTGATGGTCAAGCTGCTGCCGGCTGAACCACCCGCTGAAGAAGGGGAAGACGAGACCAAGAAAGTTGACTATATTTTTGAGCCTTCCGCAGAAGCTGTGTTGGCCGAACTGTTGCCGAAATATATTGAGAACGCCATTTACCAGGGTCTTTTGGAGACGAAAGCCGGTTTCTACAGCGCTCAGATGACGGCCATGGACAATGCGACCAAGAATGCATCTGAAATGATCGACAATCTAACGCTGGTCATGAACCGGGCCCGTCAGGCTGTAATCACCAAGGAAATTTCCGAGATTTGCAGCGGAGCGGCGGCCCTGGAGTAAAATGTTGCGAAGGAGGTAAGCGAAGCGAATGAACGTTGGTCAAGTAGTACAGGTTATCGGTGTCGTGGTGGATATCCGTTTTCCACCCGGCCAGGTCCCTGAAATTTATAACGCCCTCAAAATAACGAGCGACAAGGAAGATATGTTTGGCCGCAAGTTCAACCTGACCCTGGAAGTGGCCCAGCACCTGGGCAACAATACCATCCGCAGTGTGGCCATGACCGCGACTGATGGTTTGGTCAGGGGCATGGAAGCGGTGGACACCGGTGCTCCTATTTCCGCTCCGGTTGGCAAGTTAACCTTGGGCAGGCTTGTTGACGTCCTGGGTGAGCCCATCGACGGCAAAGGACCCATTCTCAGCGAAAAGCGCTATCCTATTCACCGTCCAGCCCCCCTGTTGGTTGACCAATCAACCAAGACGGAACAGCTGGAAACCGGCATCAAGGTTATTGACCTGCTGGTTCCATTTCTCAAGGGCGGCAAGATCGGCCTGTTCGGCGGCGCCGGAGTGGGCAAGACAGTTGTTATTCAGGAGTTAATCAACAACATCGCCACGCACCACGGCGGTATCTCAGTGTTCGCGGGTGTGGGCGAGCGTACACGTGAGGGCAATGACCTTTTACGTGAAATGACCGAGTCAGGCGTGCTGGAAAAAATGACCATGGTGTTCGGCCAGATGAACGAGCCGCCGGGCGCCCGCTTGCGGGTGGCTCTGACCGGCCTGTGCCTGGCTGAGTACTTCCGTGATGAAGAGGGCGCCGACACATTATTGTTCATTGATAACATCTTCCGTTTCACCCAGGCCGGTTCCGAGGTTTCCGCGCTGCTGGGCCGCATGCCCTCCGCCGTTGGTTATCAGCCCACCCTGGCCACTGAAATGGGCCAGATGCAGGAGCGGATCACTTCTACCAATAAAGGTTCGGTTACCTCGATGCAGGCTGTCTACGTGCCTGCCGACGACCTGACCGACCCGGCTCCCGCAACTACGTTTGCCCACCTGGACGGCACCGTCGTTTTGTCCAGGCAGATTTCTGAGCTGGGTATTTACCCGGCGGTGGACCCGCTTGATTCCACTTCCAGGATTCTTGACCCGCTGATTGTGGGAAATGATCACTACATGGTAGCCCGCGGCGTTCAGAAAGTGCTCCAGCGCTATAAGGAGCTGCAAGACATCATCGCCATCCTTGGTATGGAAGAACTTTCTGACGAAGATAAACTCACAGTGGCGCGCGCCCGGAAACTGCAGAAGTTCCTGTCGCAGCCTTTCCATGTGGCTGAAACTTTTACCAATATGCCAGGTAAATTTGTCACTCTGAAGGAAACCATTCGCAGCTTCCAGGAAATCCTGGACGGCAAGCACGATGACATGCCTGAAGACTCTTTTTACATGGTGGGCGGTATAGAAGAGGCAGTGGAAAAAGGCAAGAAATTACTCGGATAATAGAGGGGAGTGCGCAATATGTCGGAAAACACCCAACGACTCGAAATCGTAACTCCTCAGAAGAAAGTTTTTAGCGAGGATGTGGGTTTTCTGGTGGCGCCCGGCGCAGATGGAGAATTGGGGATACTCCCCAGCCACACTCCGCTTATCACATCCCTTAACGTAGGCATTATGAGAATTGAGCAGGAAGGCAAAAAGTTCAGGGTTGTGGTTAGCGGCGGGTTCATGGAGGTCCGGAACAGCAAGGTCACAGTTCTGGCCACTGCTGCCGAGCGAACCGAAGAAATAGATGTAGCCCGGGCCGAGGCAGCCAGGAAAAGAGCTGAAGACAGGCTTGTCTCAAAGACCCCCGACATTGACACATTACGGGCGGAATTAGCCTTACGGCGCGCTATAATGCGTATAAAGGCAGTTAATGAAAAATAGATTTGTGCATCTGCAGATGTTATTGTTTTAAAACCTTAACCGGACTTTACGTTCCGGTTTTTCTTTTCTAAGGAAGTGAGACAAGGGGACGGTTCTCTTGTCTCATTCCAGATCAGAGATACACTGTCTAAGGAAAAGGGGACACGCCTACTTCACAGGAATCTCCCCGATGGAATGTTCCCGATTTACACATGTCTCAGCTATGATTGTATTTGTCATGCAATAAATGGCAAAAATATGAGCATGGATGTTTTTATAGCGGAGGACAGCATGCTCACGAGAGATTTGTTTAAAAGGTTTGCTTCAAAAAAAAAGGCTTTATTGGCTGCTGCGGGTATACTTATTGCCGTTTCATTTTCAGTTCTCGCTTTTTCTCCGGCCTGTAAGAATGCCATTGGCGCATACAGGGAAGAAGCAGCCCTGCTTAAAATAATCAAATCTACCGGGGCCCAGTTTAAAGCAACAAACGTTACCGGTTGGGTGAGGGTGGATGAAAAAGCAGCCGAAATCCATGAGCCGGAAACGCTGGCGGGTATGGTTGCCGCGCAGCTTTATGTACCTGAAGCGGGGCGGAAGGTAGAAAGATGGGAAAATCAGTTTGCCCGCGGGGCAAAGGTAGAAGGCCTGGCCAAAGGAGGCCGTACTATAGCTGTAATGGGGCAGGTCATGGAACCCCAGCAGGGGATAACCGTTTCTCATATTATGGTTGTTTTGGATGGGGACACAGGCAGTAAAACCGGCAGTTATAAGAGTAAGATCGGCTCGGTGCTTGGCGGTTACGGTGAAAGTCGTGTAGCTTTAACCTGTTCAGGAACAATTGATAACGAACTAAGCAAGGATGAGCTGCTGGCAGCCGCTGAAAAAATGATGATTCAGGCGGGGGCTGCGGTTCACGAAAAAACAATCAAAGATAATCTTGTGAGTCTGACTGGTTTCAGCCCGCGGTTTGTGAAAGATATCACTTACGCCGGAAAGGAAATAAACCTGAATGTAGCCCTGCGCTGCGACCCGGTAGAGCATGTTACCTATGTTTATGCAGCCTCGCCGGTTATTTTTACTGAATATTAGGCAGGAAGATTTAATGAAAGGTAATATTTACCTTGACCAGTTAGTATATATTATAACTATAGAAGTGAGCAGTCAGAAATAATATCTTCTGTATTCTAACTAATGAAACAAGTATTCCACAAAGATATATATTCTGACTACCGACTACCGATATGAGGTGCCTTTATGCGTAGGTTTGCAACAGGCGCTATACTTATAATTATTGCCTTGATTTTGGGGCTCCCGTTTTTATTAAGCAGGCAGATACCCGCAAGGTTTTTCCCTGGGGTGACTATCGTGCGGGTGTTTGTTCATGATGAGAACAAGATTAAACCGATGCAGCTGGAGGATTACCTGGTGGGGGTTGTAGCTGCAGAAATGCCCGCTGAATTTCCCCTGGAGGCGCTAAAGGCGCAGGCAGTAGCAGCCAGGACCTATATTGTCAAGCGTATCAGCGCCGGCGGCGTGGCTGTGGCTAATCCGCTTCACCCGGGCGCTGACGTGTGCGATGACCCGCGTCACGGCCAGGCCTGGCTGTCCAGGGAAGATTTAAAAAAGCGCTGGGGTACACTCAGCTATTACAACTATTATTACAAAGTGAAAAAAGCTGTAGATGAGACCAGGGGGCAGACGCTGGTCTACCAGGGAGAGTATATTGACCCGGCTTATCACGCCTCTTGCGGAGGCAGGACCGAAAACTCGGAGGATGTGTGGAAATTCAAGGTCCCCTACTTGCGCAGTGTTCCCTGCCCGTACGATGCCGACCCCAACCCGGTGCAAACCGCATCTTTCAGTTTTGAGCAGGTGGACCTGGCCCTGGGCACCAAGCTGTCAGCTCTTCCTGTAAGCGGCACAGAAAATAGTTCAAAGAATTTAAAAGTGATTGAAAAAACAATTACAGGCCGGCCAAAACTCCTTTTGATCGGCGACCGCCAGTTTTCCGGCGTGGCGGTAAGGGACCTGCTGGGACTGCGCTCCACCAGTTTTACGTGGAAAATCGAGGGTGACTTTGTGTACTTTACAACTACCGGATACGGCCACGGGGTAGGATTGTGTCAGTACGGGGCGAAAGGTCTGGCCGAACACGGCTACAATTACCGCACTATTCTTGGTCACTATTACAGTGGGGCGGAGTTAACGGAGGGCAAGAAATAGTAGGTTAAGGCCACGAGTAAAAATAGATTATCGTATTTTTAGAGGGAAAACCTGCCTGAATGTAGAAAGAAAAGAAAAAAACATAGGGGTGGGGCGCATGACAAAAAAGGTTGTACTATTCGTTTTAACCATAATTTTAATTCTAAGTTTGACTGCATTTATCGTGCATGCGGGAGAAGCTATTAAAATCCTTGTTAACGGAAGAGAAGTAAGCACTGATGTTCCGGCCATGAATATAGGTGGGAGGGTAATGGTCCCGGTAAGGTTTGTCAGCGAAGCCCTGGGCGCAAAAGTTGATTGGGATGCTGATAATAACAGCGTAATTATTACCCAGCCTAACCTGATCAAAGTTAATGGGGAACTAACCACGTGGCCATACTGGTATGAAGACGGCAATCTTTATATGGAATACAAAAATGTGATAGAATTTCTTCGGGTAAACAGGGATCCAAGTCATTACAAAATCTCATATTCAAAATCAAACAACCTGTTAATAATAAACAACGCGATTATTGAGGTACCCAGCCAGAAAAGAGGGGATTACACTGTTTTATCTTTAACCTATATAAGGGATAACAGAGGACTGATTAAATTTGATTGGGACCCTGAGACAGGAAGTATCACCCTGCTGCCGCAGCAATAAGAAGAATCGATTTTTCAAATAAAGTTATCCATACAATACCAATAATTAATTCATAAGCCCTTGTTTTCTATCAGATGAAGACAGGGGCTTTTTTTATATTATAAGGAAATACATTCTAGGTTGTTTCTTTGTTCTCTTGCGAATTTCTTACCTGCCTCCGCATATATATCTAGAGGAAGCCACCGCCATATTGAGGCGAGGATTTTAAATTGAATGTCTACGCGGCTATGTTCTGAATTAACAACATTGAGCAGACGACAGAAGGACAGGTGTATTAATTTATTACCGACGTCTGACAACTGAAACGGGAGGTAGGAAAATGCAGGAATATATTCAAAAACGGGTGTTGGATATCTGTTCCTATATTCTGGAAACCCAGGCTACAGTAAGACAGGCCGCCCAGGTATATCAGGTCAGCAAAAGCACTGTCCACAAGGATATGACGGAGCGACTGCCTTCCTTAAACAAACAACTAGCCCAGGAAATAAAAGCAATTCTCGAATACAATAAAGCCGAGCGGCATCTGCGGGGCGGAGAAGCCACCAGGAGAAAATATAAAGATTTGGCTTAAAATGCCGTTGGACAACAGGATTTTGCTGAAAAAGATAGAATATTACTTTTGCTTGATAAAAAGCAGCTTTTATTCTGGGATTGGCCGGGCTTGCTGTTAAGACCAATAAGAGGACAGGCCTTGTCATTTCCGGGTTTTTTGAAAGGGGACAAGCTTATGTTAACCGGGAGCGATATCGGAGTAGATCTGGGCACAGCCAACGTGCTGGTTTTCGTAAAAGGGAAGGGAATTGTTCTGCACGAGCCTTCAGTTGTGGCCATAGATAAAGAGAGCGGCAGGGTTATAGCGGTAGGCGCCGAAGCCCGCAGGATGCTGGGAAGGACCCCCGGCAACATTATTGCCATTCGTCCACTGCGTGACGGCGTGATTGCTGACTATGATGTAACGGAAAAGATGCTGCGCTACTTTATCAGTAAGGCTGACGGGGGGAAAAAGTTCTTTTTCCGGCCCAGGATTATGGTTTGCATCCCTTCCGGTGTTACAGGCGTCGAAGAGAGGGCTGTACGACAGGCGGCCATCCAGGCCGGCGCCAAAGAGGCGCACCTGATTGAGGAACCCCTCGCCGCTGCCCTCGGGGCAGGCCTTGATATCTCCCAGCCAAGCGGCTGTATGGTGGTGGATATAGGTGGAGGAACTACGGATATCGCTGTGCTTTCGTTGGGGGGCATTGTGTGCAGCAAGTCCCTGCGGGTGGGCGGGGACAAGATTGACGAGGCCATCGTCAGGTATATCCGCAGAGAATACAGCCTGGCCATCGGTGAGAGAACTGGTGAAGAACTGAAGATTGAAGTAGGTACTGCCCACTTGCAGGGCGCTGAAGAAAAAACAACGGAGATCAGGGGCCGGGATATGCTCTCCGGACTGCCCAAAGCGGTCAAGGTCACCCGGCGCCAGGTTCATGAAGCGATCAGAGAGACCCTGGAACTGATTGTAAGCGGTGTGAAAGAAGTGCTGGAGCGCACTTCACCTGAACTGGCCGCGGACATTGTCAATAAAGGGATCATCATGACCGGCGGGGGTGCGCTGCTGGAGGGCATAGACAGGCTGATCAGCAGGGAAACAGGACTGCCTGTATATATTGCGGAAGACCCGCTTTCCTGTGTCGCCAAGGGTACCGGTCGCGCCCTGAGCAATATGAATGTAATCAGCGCCGCCAGCAGAAATAAGAGTGTCAGAAGGTAACCACGCTAAATAAATGCAAAAAGCCGAATTTTTGTGAGAAACGACCTGGTTACCCAGGTCGTTTTTTGCGGCAATCTATTCCGAACAATGATTTAGTTAATTAATTAAATTATTTACATCTAAAACAGGATAAACCAAGTGCTTGTCGAAGATATTTTATATTAAGTCCGGGAATCATTACGGGGGTTTTTATGTTTTTTTTCAGACGGGAACATTCGATTAAGAAGATATTCTGGTTGGCTCCGTTAGCCTTTTTACTATTATTTTTCTTCTCCATGCGGACATGGTCAGCTGCTGGTACCAGCTGCCCCACCTCTTTTGTACAAAGGCTGAGTACATATGCAAATGGTACAGAGGTAAGCTTGTTAACGCCAGAGGATGCCAATAAAGATGCTGGGTACCTGGTTTCTTTTCTCAATGACCGGGCCAGGGAGATAACAGGCGCGGCGGCGTTAAATGTACCTGGTTTTGTCGTGCCGGAGGGCCTGACCGGGGCGGGACAGATTGTGGCCGTGGCTGACAGCGGTCTGGATGTCGGCAGTATGGATGATATCCATCCGGATCTTAAGAGTGAACCTGGTAAAATGCCCAAGGTGGTTTTGTTAAAATCCTGGGCGGGGCGGGATGTACCGGATGACCCGGACGGGCATGGCACCCACATGGCGGCGACCATAGCTGGAACGGGAGCTGCTTCCAATGGTAAGTTTAGAGGTGTCGCGCCTGACGCCAGTATTTATTTTCAGGCCATACTGAATAAGGATGGTGTGCCGGAACTTCCCGCCCAGCTTGAAGATCTGTTTTTGCCGGCTTATTCCGCCGGCGCTCGTGTGCATGTGGACGGTTGGGGCGCGGGCCCGGACACATATCTTGAACCGGCTGCCCAGGTAGATGATTTTGTGCGCAGCCACCCGGACTTTCTGGTGGTTTTTGGGGCCGGCAACAGCGGTCCGTCTTCAGGCACTATAACCACTGAAGCGAACAGTAAGAACGCGCTTGCTGTCGGCGCTTCAATTCTGCCCAGGCCGGCCTTTTTGCCCGGTGCGGACGATACAGCCATGCCGGCGGATTTTTCCTCGCGCGGACCCTCCGGTGACGGGAGAATTAAGCCTGAACTGCTGGCTCCCGCTTCAGCGGTGATATCTGCCCGATCCCGCCTGATCGAAGGCAACCTCCAGGGGTACCCGGACTATACGCGCCTGCAGGGAACAAGCATGGCAGCGGCTGTTGCCGGCGGTAACGCGGCACTTTTACGGGAATATTTAAAAGAACATAAAAACATGTCAGTCCCCTCAGCCGCTCTGATCAAAGCCATACTGATCAACGGCTCACGTCCGTTAGCGGGCTCTTACTTAAAAGAGAGCTTTGGTATTATTGACCTGGCTGGAACGGTGCTGGCATTAAAAGACAGCTCGTTCAACCTGGCCGATGAGTGGGCCGGTGTTTCCCAGGGAGCCGATTTAACTTATACTTTCCAGGTCACTGACTCTAAAGCTCCTTTTAAAGCTACCCTGGCCTGGACCGACCCTGCGGACGAGCCAGGCGGCACTCAGACTCTGGTGAACGATCTTGACCTGATTGTCCAGACGCCCGATGGCAAAGTGTATTACGGCAATCACTTCCTTGGCCAAAACACCGCTGATAAGACCAATAACGTAGAACAGGTCTGCCTTGCTTCGCCTATGCCGGGAAATTACACAGTGCGTGTTATAGGTTCAAACATCAGCCGGAATACTGTAAGCGGCAGCCCAATAGCCCTGCAGGATTTTGCTCTGGCCTGGGGGCAGGCAACGACCGAAGATATTATAGAGAATGTTGACGGCAATACGGTTGCACTGGAAAGCGGCGCCTCCTTAAATGTGGCAGGGGCGCCGGTGGTAAACTTAATCGATGATAATCTAGTCTCTGTTGACGCCGGCCACCTTTTGCCCGGAGCGGCTGTTTTTCAAACCCCGAAACAGACCTATCTTACAGCACTATTGTGGCGTTCAACAGGGGTCAGGGCGCTTAAAACAATGGAAGGAAACATCTTAACTGAGATAAACCCGTCTTCCAGTCTGGGCGGATATAACCTGACGCAGGACGAGATAATCCTGAACAACACTTTTACACGCCTGGAGAATATTCCTCCCGGAGTGGAAGTAAGCGCGGTGGTCAACCCGCTTGATCAGAGAATCAGGCAGGTAAGCGCCTCATATATTGAGCGTGAAGGGGTCGTTTCAAATATCCGCCAGGAAAATGGGCAGAAGCTGTTGTACCTGGCAGGCGGCAAAGACTCTTTCAGGATTTCACCGGAAGCAGCCTATTCCTATGAGGACAGCTATGTGAACGCTGATAAGGCAGACACACCTTTCGGCACCGGCGCCCTGGAGGAACTGGATCAGGTATTGCCCGGCATGCCTGTGCAGCTGCACCTGTCGCCTTCCAGCGGCGAGATTCAGTATCTGGCCGTGAAAAGGTGGGTGGCGCTGGGAACAGTTCGTGAGACTACCGTTTTCACAGGTGAAATCAGGCTGGAAAACGGAGCTTCCTTCCGGCTTATACCCGGCGCTCCGGTAAAGAGGGACAAGCAATCCAGCAGCATCGCGGCAGTACAGCCCGGAGACCTGGTTACAGCTGTAATTCTCCCGGATACCGGGGAGGCTATCGGCCTGGTTGTTTTCAGCAGTGGTTTCTACGGCAAGGCTATAGATTTTACCAGAAAAGACAGGACTATATATCTTCTGGATGATAATGACCAGTACCGTTCATTTTACCTGCCCCCCAATGCTATCATTTACCGCTGGGGAGTCAGAAGCACGGCAGACGCCATCGCGGCCGGGAGCAGGATCAGGGTTGCGACCGATCCGGCTGGTAAAGAAGTGTGGAGACTGGATCTGGCGGAGACATTTTATGAACGAAGCGTGCTGGATAAATATGAGGAAGCTGCAGGTTTAATTATAACCAGGGATAACAAACAATACCTCATTACCGAAAAGACTGATTTTTATAAGGACGGTTACCCGGTTCTCCCGGTTGATTTAAAACCCGGTGAGCAGGTGAATTTAGAGTATGCCACCATACCTCAGCAAGCCGGCAACATACTGTTTTCAATATACGCAAAATCTATTGCCAAGCTCCCGCCACTATTTGTTTCAGCGGTTAACCTGCCGGGCGGTATTTGGATAAACGGCAGGGCCGGCACTGATGCAACAGTAAACATATGGGAAGACAATTCCAGGCAAACGTTGCTATTGGATGAGTCGGGAAAGTTTAGTTTAATGTTGCCGCTTGGCGGTGGAGAAACAAAGAATTTCACCCTTGTGGCGGTGGACAGGCAAACCGGTGGTGTTACCGGAAAACAATTTGCTTTCAAAGGGCCTGGCCCGGGAAAAGGAGTCGGCCTAACTGTTTCAAAGATTGTTTCTCAAACAATTGCAGAAGCTCGCTCGGTTCCTTTATTAAGCAATAGCGCAGCCGACCTGACCGGTTTGTATGTTTCCAGAGAGGAAGCCGCGATGATTCTGGAAAGCCTGCTAAACTGGTCAGCTGCCGGCGCTGCCAACCCTCCTTTTATTGATGAGGCGGATATTGCGGCCATAGCCCGCCCGGCTGTGTCTGCGGCCCAGGCGCGGGGTATAATGAAAGGCGATGCAGAGGGCTGCTTCCTGCCGCTGAAAGTCCTGAGCCGTGCGGAAATTGCTGTTATTCTTGCCGCCACCCTGCGCGATTTGGGTATAGTCACAGGAAAAAGTGTAACTGTAAGCTACGTGGACAGTACTGAAATTCCCGCCTGGGCGGCGGGGGCGGTTGCCGAAACCACCGCCGCCGGTATTTTCCACGGCCGTTCCAATGGACTTTTTGCCGCGGGTGATCCTGTTACCGCTGGCGAGATGTCTGTTCTTCTGGATAGGTTTCTGACTGTTTGCGCGGATTATGTTGGGAAATAGCAATCGCGGCAAGCCAGGGCATAAAAAAACGGCGCCTGCCGGATATCTCAACAGATGCCGTTCACAGATTTTATTTATACGGAATAACTGATTAATTTTACTGTCTGGGTTACACCATCCCAGGTTACTTTTGCCCCGAGCATTTCGGCTATGAAGCGCAGGGGAACAAAGGTCCGCCCATTTGTAATCTCAGGCGGCACGTCAAGAGGATAATATTTATTATTAAAAAATGCTTCTGACTTACCGATCCACAGTTGAATTGTATCTACGTTTCTCACCAAATCGATCCGTTTCTCCGGGTCGTTCCAATCCACCCGCGATTTCATGTTTTCGGCAACAACCCGCAGCGGGACCATGGTGCGGCCGTCCTCGATATAGGGGAGCACATCAGACTTAATAGGAATCAAATGAATCATGATGCGAATGCCTTCCGCGATAGGGCTTAGCTGTACGCCATCCTCGTAGGACCATAAAAGCGCGTATTTACCTGTTCCATGGGTGGACTCGGCCTCGACGGCGCCGTTAGAGCCGTTCCAGAAAACCTGGGATGGTATCTGAGTCCAGTTGTTTTGCGCTTCATCCCAATACCCGATTCTAAAATGACCTATGGACAGGTTTGTATTCAGACGGCTGGCCCTCTTATAGTCGAGGTAATTAAAAGAGAAAACCAGCCGTACAGGTTTAGTTAAATAGTTAATTACTTTTTTATCAGGACTAACCATACGCAGATCAACCGCACTGACCACAAAAAAGTTGTCAACGGCGGCTATTTTACTGTAATCCATAATTGCAGCAGTTGCGGATATGGCGCGGTCACCTATGTTGGCCGGCGCCTCCAGCCTGAACCCGGCTTCCTCAACAGCCATGTCTTGCGGCAGTTTCCACAAAGTCTCGGAAGAAGCCCAGGCTTGTGAACTTGTCATTAATACGGCCAGCAGCACTAAAACAAGAACCACTGTTTTAGTTTTCAACATCCTTTCGATCCCTCTTTCTCTAAAATATTATCAAGGTTTAGCAAAGGCAATTCAGTATTCTTTTTCACCTCCATAATTCCATTTATTATATAATAGCATAGATATTTTGGGTTGGAGAGGCAAATATTCGATATCCATCGTGCAAAAATGTTATAAAAAAGCGAAGCCGGGAGATAACCCCGGCTTCGTTTTAAAAACTTTCATAATTTAAGCTACATGCTTTCGAGCCACAACATTATAATCCGTTTGCCGGCTTCTGCCTTCCAGGCTTCCAACTGCTGTTCATAGGCATAAGCCTTGGTTTCCAGTTGCTGCTTTTCCTCTGCGTCATGAGTATCAATAATCCTGGATTGCAAATCGTTATACTTTACCAGCGTCTCATTGTAGATGGATGTAATGTTGCGGCTTTCATCATTCCTGTCTGCCAGTTGCCCCAGGCTGGTGAAGCCAGCGATGAGACCGGGCGCGCTGCCGGAATCTATGGTCAGCCGCAGGACTACTATTTCCTTGTCGCCGTCCTGCTCGGGAAACACCTGGGTACCGGCGCCGGCGCCCGCTGCCAGTGATACCGCTCTGATCTTGGCAGCGGCTAAATCATCAACATCATACTTTAAAACCGTACTGGTTATGACCATATTGCTGCTCAGCCATTTGGTCTCGCCACCGGTGGGCTGCCCGGTAAACGTTAGTCCTTCAGTAATCACTGGTGAGACAATAGTGTTTTCGGATGTCCCCGGCAAGCTGTTGTTGTCAGCAGGCGGTTCTTTGGTTGTCAGCGGATCGCCTGGGGCTGTGGTCTGGCCGGGCTGTGTCCCGGCAGGACCCATGGCGATATAAGTTTCCTTACCATCAGGGTCAGCGGTTGCACCTGGCTCAACGCTGGTTTGGGGGGCGGGCCCCAGGACGAGTATCTTAGCACTGTCTGCAAATTTAAATGTTAAACTCAACGAACCACCCGCAAGCAAAAGCAGCGCGGCGGCAGCGGCAACACCCTTGCGCCAGGCTAGAGGAAACCGGCTTATGAAAGAGCGGCGCTCGGTTTGAATATTGCCCATTACCATCTCGCAGAGACCGGCCGGCGCCTGTATTTCATTTAAACTCATTTCCTTCAGTGCCAGGGAAATCCTGTTCTGCAGGGCCATTTCACGGGCGCATGCCTCGCAGCACACCAGGTGCGCAGCCAAATCAGCGTCTATATCGTTTAAAAAGTCCCCATTCAGACGGGGCGATATTAGAAGTTCGCCTTCGCGGCATTTCACAGCCGTCACCTTCTCCCCAGTTCTGCGGGAAAGCCTTCACCTGCTTCCCGCGCCAATTCCGTCATTCTGCGCCGCAGCACCTCGCGCGCCCGGTTGAGACGTGATTTAACCGTCCCCAGAGAACAACCGAGCAGCCGCGCCACTTCCTCATAGCTGTATCCTTCGATCTCCCTCAGTACCAGAACCGATTTGTGTTCCCGGGACAGGTCATCAAGCGCCGCCTGTACCAGCAGGATGAACTCTTTCTCCTCCAGTTCCCGGAGCGGGTCGCCTTCCGCCGCAGCTAACTCGCGCTTAATATCACTGCCGTTTTCCCCCTGGTATGGTTCATCCAGGGAAACCATTTGTCGGCCGCTGTTTTTGCGCTTAAAGTTCAGCCACACGTTGACGGTTATGCGGTGCAGCCAGGTGCCGAAGTCGGACTCGCTGCGAAAGCTGCCGATTGCCCTGTAGGCCCTCAACAATGCTTCCTGGGCCAGATCCTGGGCGTCCGCATGGTTGCCCGCAAGGTGGACACAGAGAGAAAAAACCTTATTCTGATAAATGCGCACAAGCTCTTCGAATGCGGCAGTATCGTTATTCTGCGCCTTTTTTACCAGTATCCTGGTGTCAACCACGGGAAGCCACTCCTGACAGCCGGGAAGCCCCCGTTTAACCTGTTAGACACAGGCCGGCCGGGAAAAGTTCCGGCCGGGGAGGGCCCCTTGTGACATTTTTTATCTGCATTAAAAACTATATTAAACGACCTGTTTATATCTCCAGGGGATGAACCTGTAAATTTATCTTAAATGATAATATCATACGCCATCACCCGGTGCAATCAGGCAGAAGTATTTGACATGATACGGCACTGCTATTTAATAGGAAGGCTAACCTTCAATTGAAATCGAGCCTGCAGTTTTCATCCCATACATCCCATAAGCCGGCGCCGTGTTAGCGGCAGGGATGTCTAATAATATTTAATTCATTAAGTTAATCAATTTTTTTGCCCGGCAATGGAACTTTTGGGGCCGGCTGGCTGTCTAACTAATCAGGTAGCAACAAAGGAAGAGACAGTCTCGCAGGCAGGAATTTGCCTCCCCATGTAGAATATGTCTTAATCCCTTTGTTCACCGGTTTTCAGGAAACCCAGTAAGCAACACCATTCGCGGCTTATCTGAAGCAAATTTCATAGAGATTTAACTAAGGGGGGATGAAAGAAAGATTCTCTGAACCGGATGTTCTGAGGTATTTCCAGGAAAGTGCCCCTGGCGGGGCAGAAAAAATATCGAGGAGGGAAATTGTGAAAACTAAAAGAAAAGTTCTTTCTATTCTAGTTACCATGTCAATGCTGATTTGCTTGCTGGTGCCCCTGGCAGCTCCTGCCAGTGCCGCCGGCGACATCCAGGCGCTGACCGTCCCGACGGTTACCGATAGTGCCGAACAGACCCTGGGCACTATCAAAGTGACCGTGCCCGCCGGATCAATTAAAGACGGCGACGCGGTTATCTTCAAGATTAAAGGCGGCTATGACTTTGGTGAAGACTTCACAACAACAACCAATGATTCAACAGACAAGAACTGCGTTTACATCCCTGACAAAATTGCTGATGATGATAACGGTCTAACTTCTACTGACGTAACCGTGACCGTTCTGGACCGCAACGATGAAGTGCAGATCCAAGCTGATGCCGACCAGAAGCTGGATTACGACTTTGTGTTCTACATCTATATGAGAGATGTGGACATTGAAGATGGCACAACCGATGACAACGTGGTTACCTTCAGCGGGCCGAGCAACACCGGCTTCCCGAGGGGCACCGTCACCAACGCGGTTGTTTCCACCTCCGGCTCGATTGAAATCGCAGTAAGCGGCGCCGACACGTCCAACAACGAATTTACCTTTGACCTGCGGATCCAGGAAACCATCGCCGGTTCTTTAAAGGTTGATGGCGAGACCCTAAAGCTGAAGCTCCCCTCGGGCTTTGAGTGGGATAAAAAAGACCCCGTAGTCAAGGGGTTATGGGGCGATTTTGGAAAACCTGTACTTGATTTTGATTTTGATGATGAAGAATTAACTATTGAAAACACTGGTGCGGAAACAGATAAGGCGGCTGCCTGGGATTTAACCGGCTTCACCTTCTCTGTCAGCGATGAATCCTCTGTTAAGGCCGGGGACGTCAAGGTAAAGATTACCGGCGAAACTGACACCGACATCACCTCCGCCGTGGTCGGCACCTACGGTGACTTTGGCGCCACTGTTTCGGCCAAAGACGCCCCGACCATTTACGCCGGTAAAGATGAGCAGGAAATCGGCGACATCGTGATTGAAGAGGATCTGGGCGGCACTCTGGTTGATGGTCGCACCGTTACCCTCACCCTGCCTTCCGGCGCAAGATTCCAGCCGGTTTATGAAAACAAGGGAGAACTGGATGACTTCGATGGCGATGAGGGAGTAGATTTAGAATTTACCTCCTTTAGCGGCACTGATAAGCGCACCGCGAAATTTACAGTTAAAAACCCGAACCCGGGTGATGCCGCGACGCTTGACCTGGAAGATGTTGAAGTAGCCATTGAGGCTGGCTTTGTGGGCGACCTGGTTATAACCGTGGGTGGTTCCGCGGGCGTATCCGGCGAAATCGTGGTGGCGAAGGTTGTTGCACCGATTACCGGCGCAGCCGCTAGCGTTCCCAACGTTATCATCGGTCTCGGCGGTCAGACCGGCGGCACCTTCACCGTCACCGAAGTTGAGGCGGAAGCTTTCGACAAAGACGGGATTACTAATACTTATCCTGACGGAACTGTAATTCTTGACCTGCCCGCCGGGGTTGTTTTCACCAAGACCCCGAAGGCTGAAGTGACCAGCGGCGATCTGAGAATCGGTAATGTCAGGCGTGTAAACGGCGATAACTCCGTAGCATTTGAAATTGAATCTGAGAGCAGCGAGCCGAGCACCGTTACTGTCAGCGATGTGGTCCTGAAGCTTGACCGGACTGTTGCTGAAGGCGACATCACCCTGAAGGTGCAGGGCGGTGCAGTTTGTGAAACTCAAAAATATGAATCCTGGACCAACTCTGACTTCGCGGCGAAGTTTGCGGTAGCCAAAGTTGTTACCCCTGCTCCTGGCGAAACCAAGTACACCACAGTGTTCAAGATTGGCGACATGAGCTACACAGTGAACGGCGTTACCGCGACTGCGGACGTTGCTCCGTACATCAAGGGCGACCGCACCATGCTGCCGATCCGCTATGCTGCTCTTGCAGCAGGTGTTTTAGAATCCAACATTTTCTGGAACGGAGCTGACCAGAGCGTCATCCTGATTAAAGGTGACCGCATTGTGAAGCTGGTTATCGGAAGCACAACCATGACCATCAACGGCGTAGCCTTCCCGATGGATGCTGCTCCTGAAGTCGTGGATCCGGGCCGTACCATGCTGCCGCTCCGCGCGGTCGCACAGGCTCTCGGCTGCGATGTTACGTGGGATGCAGCAACCCAGGCTGTGACCATAACCCAGAAAGTTACCGTACAATAAGTTAATTCGTTAACTGAACCGGGTTTCTTCGGAAACCCGGTTCATGTTTTTTCAGGAAAAATTCAGGAGAAATATATTGATTATTTGGCAATAAAGTAGTTTAATCATCTTGACGGTGAGACTCCGGCGAAGTATACTTTAACTAGTTTATAATTAACTGACTTAACAAAACTCACCATTCAAGGAGTGAACAATAGTGCGCAGGTATTTATTAATTTTAACCGTTTTGTTTGCAATGCTTCTTACGGTGGCGCCCGCTTCAGCCAAGGAACCGGCCACGCCGTCTTTAACCCTGGAGCAGGCTAAAGAAATGGCCGCAACCCATAGTAAGGCATTGAAGAGCGCCGAATATGACGTCGAAAGGGGAGATCTGGTCAAGGACAGCGCGGAATTAAAAATGATGTTCGCGCCTACCGGCCCCACAACAGCACAGGCCAAAAGCGCGTTTACCAATTACGTGCAGTCGGACATAAACCAGCAGATGAACAAGCGCAGCTACGAAGCCGAGCAGGACAGTCTGGACATGCAGACACTCCAGTACTACAATAATATTTTACTGGGACTGGAAAAGGTAAAAGTTCTTGAGACCCAGTTGGCGACAGCCGACTGGAAGTACAAAGTGGCTGTTGTCAGCAAAAGAGTGGGGATCCTGGACAGCCTGAGTTTCGTCCAGGCCGAGTCGTCGCTGGCGGATGCGAAATCCTCCCTGGAACTGGCCCGGAAATCACTGAGCGAAACCTATGAAAAATTTAATCAAATGGTTGGCTTATGGCCCGAAGACAGGCCGGTGCTGGTGGATCAACCGGTATATGACAAATTGGTGATCGACAACCTTGAAACAGAGGTGGAAAGAGCGGTTGTCTTGAGCCCGTCGGTCTGGATGAGTGAAAAGAAAATCGACCTGGCCAAAATAGCGCGCAACCTCTATAACCTGGCCGGCACCAGCAGTACCGAGCCATACAAAACGGCGGAGATAGATATTGAGAAGGCGATGCTTTCCGCCTCGAGCACGGAAGAACAGACCAAGCTCCTGGTCAGGTCCATCTACTACAAGGTGGTCCAGTTGGAAGACCAGTATGAAAAGGCGCAGGTGAGCCTGAAGCTGGCCGAGGAGAACCTCCGGGTTGCCCAAGTCAAGTATGATGTGGGAATGGTAACAAAAACCGACGTGCTTACCGCGGAAGCAAATTTACTGACTGCCCGGCAGTCAATACTCGACATTTTAAGCCAGCACCAGATATTGTCCATAGCATTCAAGAAACCATGGGCATACTCTTAGTACCACCATCAGACTGCAGCTGAGTTTATAAAACGGTTAAAGAAAAGGGGCGCCTGAGGTGCCCCTTTTAAGCACTTAATATTTATCAATCAAAGGGAGGTGTTTGTAAGGTTTTTGCCAAATTATAATTGTGGAGGTGAAAAATTAATGAAAAAGAATAAAAATGTTTTAGCTGTTTTTTCAATTCTTTTTTTATTAACAATAATCCCTTTTTTAGTCACAAAAGCAGCCGCGGCAACCTATGAACCACTGAGAACGCCTATTGTAGGTGACAATGAAGTAAACGAGTTGGGTGAAATTTTCGCGCGGTTTACCGGGGGGAGGCTGCAAAAGAACGATACTGTTATCTTCCGTTTGCCTGAAGGTTTTATCTGGACTACCGCGGACCTTCGTTCGGACAAAGCAGCAGCCGCCGCGTCGCATCAGACCACGGAGCAGTGGAATACCACAACCTTTGAGGACAGTTACACAAGGTATGGCACATCAAACTATATTTTGGTTCCCCGTACCTATTCCGGCAATGAAAACGGCCTTTACAAAGAGTCTGTGCCGGTGCTGAGGCTAACCAGGCTTAACGACAGGGAAGTGATGATGAAAATAGTTGATGATCCGGTTCCCTTTCAGGACTGTTATTTTTACATTTACGTAGAGCGGGTATTTGTGGCCAGCGGCTACAGCGGCAATGTTTCACTCCAGATTGACGCCTCACCCGGCTCAGGTCTTGCCGGCGAAAACAATGTTTATAACTCCATAGAATGCCAGGACACGCCTGAAATATACGCCGGTGTGCCGGGGCAAAAGATTGGTCCAATTTTAATTGCCGAGGCCGCCGCCGGCCGTATCGGCAGTGGTCAGACTTTAAAGCTGCGGCTGCCGGAAGGGGCTAGGTGGTTAAAGCTCGATGAGGACAGCGACAATAACCTGGAAATCAGCGGCAGCGTCTCCCCCGCTGATGACGGCAGGACGGCGGACTTTAAATTCACAGGCAAGTCTAATGCGGCCGCTTCTTTGACCTTAACCGATATGGAAGTCGCTGTGAAACCGGGAACAACCGGTGATCTGCAAATTACAGTAAGCGGCACAGCCGGCTTGTCTGGTGAGTTGACCCCAGCTAAAATCATTCCTCCTGCAGCGGTGTTCACAGTTGGCCAGACTGGGTTCGAAATAAACGGGGATAAAAAGACCATGGATGTCGCTCCGTATATAAAAGATGACAGGTTATACCTGCCTGTGCGATATTTTGCCCAGATTGCAGGTGTAAGTGAAAACAATATTATCTGGTCGCAAAGCGATCAGAGCGTTGAGATTAGAAAAAGCGGCAGAGTCGTTAAGCTTAAAATTGGCGATAAATTAATGTATGTTGATAATACGCCCACCCTTATGGATGTTGCGCCTGAAATTATTGCTCCGGGCCGGACCATGCTTCCCCTGAGTTGGGTGGCTAAAGCCCTGGGCTTTGACGTGTACTGGGAGCCCGGCGCCCAGCAGGCATATATCTTAAGTTTAAACAAAAACTGAATAATGTTCTGAGAGATATGATAAAAAATCAGAGACCGGGTATCACCCCCGGTCTCTTTTTAATACTATTGTTTCAATAATATTTTCCGTATATTTAGTAAAAGGGGATGCTTCATGTTTTGTCGAATTTAAATATTCTCGGACTGATTGTTCTTTGTTTTTGCGGGGGTTAAAGAATGCAGCGGCAAACACTGGGTGGTATAGTTTTTTTGGTTTCCCTGGCGCTCTTTTTTGGTATCTCCAATTATTGGGCCGGGTGGTATGTTTACCACCAGATGGGTTATGACAGGTCTTTCCGCTTCGAGGACGGCGCGCATGTAAAGGGCGAAGTCCTTGATTTGTATCTGGAATATATAGCCGGTCAAAAAGGATATAAAATCGCTGTTATCGGCGATTCGGTGGTCCAGGGAGCGGGCGTGCCCGGCAGGGAGCAGACCATCACCGCCCACCTGCAGGATGAACTGCGCGGCAGTTACCTGCCCGGGGCTAAGGTATTTAATTTAGGGCTGCCCGGCGGCCGCCCGGCCGACCTGCTGATGACCTTGAAAAAACTGCACCAGACCGGAGCGGCGCATTTAATAGTGGTTAATATCTCCTACCCCTTCTTTTCAGAAGAAATGTCCAAGACGCCACTCTTGTATTTCAAGGTGTGGTCTCCTTCTTTAACGGAAGAAGAACGTAAAGAACTTAAGGTTCCTCCCGTCAAGCAGGCTGAGCCAAAGGCTGCGGTTGCGCAGGCGGAGAGCGGCGGTATGATGGAGGCTGAAAGCTTTTTGCGGTGGAAGATATCCTCAATCTGGTCCGTTTACCGGTTCAGGCAGGAACTGAACAGGTTTATCTTCGGCGGTCCGCCCGCCGTGAAAATGAAAGAATCTTTCAACCTTGCTTTTAAAGGTGAAGCGCCGCCGCGCGAACAGCCCGAGGAACCAGATCAGGAAGAGCCTCTTTCCGAGAAGGACAAGCCGGAAAACAAGTACAATGTCTGGTACAGCTTTCCGTGGAGCGAACGTGACCTGGAGCACCTGGCCAATGTCTTCAATGTCAACGACAGCAACCTGAATTTTAAGTACTACCGGGAGCTCTGCCAGTACCTTAAAGCAAATGAAATACCGGCGGTGATTTTTATGAGCCCGGTCAACCAGGACTTGTTGAAGCAATACCGGCTGCTTGACCAGGACGCTTTCCTGAAGAATACCAACCTGATCGGGCAGGTGGCGCGGCAAAACGGCATTGCTTTTTTAGATTACCAGGAGGCGATTACGCCGGAATTGTTCCACGATTCCATGCACATGCTTGACGCCGGCAACGAGGCTGCCGCCAAACAGCTCAGCCAGGACCTGCAGCCTGTTATTCGAGGAGCTTTGAATAGATGATTTTTAATACCTGGGTGTACGGGGCATTTCTGGCAGCCTTTGCCGCTTTATACTGGACCGTTGTTCCGGCGAGAGGCCGCGGCATCGCGCTGCTTGCCGCCGGCCTGATTTTTTACACCTATTATTACCCTGCTCACACTGTGCTTATCGGCGCGCTGATCCTGGCGACCTATGGTCTTGGTTCCGCTATGAGCAGGCTTAAGGCAGGAGATCCGCTGCCCTTGCTGAAAAATCTGTTAAGCATGCGCGCGGTTTTAGTGATATCCCTGATTATCTGCCTGGGTGTGCTGGCTTATTATAAGTATCTTAAGCTTTTTGTTTCAACTTATAACGATATTTCAATGTTGTTTAACAGCGGCCTGACTTATAAAACACCGGATATTGTGGTCCCGCTGGGTCTTTCCTTTTTTATTTTTGAATTCGTGCACTACCTGGCTGAAACTTACAAAGGTACCCTGCCCAAAGCCAGTTTGACCGAATACGCCGCCTTCGGGCTTTTTTTCCCCACCCTGGTAGCCGGGCCTATTAAAAGGTTTGGGCCCTTTTTAGAACAGCTGCGCAACCCTGCTTCATTTAAGATTGAATACGTGAGTGAAGGGTTGTACCGTATCCTGCTGGGTCTTGGCAAAAAGGTAATTATAGCCGACAACATGGCCCTCTTCACCGGCCCGCTGACCAGCCCTTTAAATACCGGCGGGGCAGACCTGTGGGTGGCTGTATATGCTTTTGCCATAAAGATCTTTTTTGATTTCGCCGGTTACACGGATATTGCCATTGGCAGCGCTAAACTTTTAGGCATTCAGGTGCCGGAGAACTTTAACCGGCCCTATCTGACCCAAAACATAGCCGCTTTCTGGAACAGCTGGCATATGTCCCTGAGCAGCTGGATCAGGGACTACCTTTATATACCTCTGGGCGGGAACAGGGGGACGCTGCTTTTTACCCTGAGAAACCTCATGGTAGCGATGGCTCTGTGCGGACTCTGGCACGGCGCGGCCTGGAACTTTGTCATCTGGGGCGCCTACCACGGGGCGGGCATGTGTTTTTACAGGGTGTACAGGAAAAAAGGGGCCGGGCTGATCAAATATATTGAAAAAATACCGGCGCCGATCACAAAGACATTGTCTACGGTAGCTACGTTTCATTTTGTCTGTCTGGGCTGGGTTTTTTTCGCCACAGACGTTGGCAAAGCATTTCAAATTATAGGCAAGCTTTTCAGCCCTTAACCCGTTAGACATACATGATGCAAACACATGACCGGAAGCAGGAAGAATTGTAGGTTCGATTTCAATCGAACATTAATCTAATTCAATCCAACAATTATCGTATATATGTTTTTTTGTGCGACTAAAGTCGCACCTACATTTTTCACGTCCCACGTCGTGAATGTGCGGATTTATCGGAACAATATTATGCGAATAAGCAACTACAGTTTTTATATTCATTTTGGAAGAGTGGTGTTAGAAGTGGCCAGGACAGTTATTCTAAATATCCTTAAAGCGTTATTTTTGATTACTGTGATTATTTTAACGGTGCTGTTCGGTACCGGCCAGGAATCCAGGTTTATTTACACGGATTTTTAAGCCGCCCTGGCTTAAGCCAATTACACATACATACTGCTAATCGCAAGCACAGTCTGCAAGTGTTTTAAAGCTCTTAAAAAGCCATAAAATTTATCCCCAGACAAACCTTGACAACATAAATAGGAAAACATATACTTTATCCAGTTAAGCATTTACTGGTTTAAGAATATTTCTGGAGGCGTGATATGACAGGCATAGACAGACAAAAAAGCTTTTTCCGCTTTGGAGAAATAATTATGGAAATTGCCCGTAAACTGCATGTTGAACTGGACGAACAAAATGTACCGGGCATTACCGGCAGCCAGTTTTTTGTCTTAAGGCAGATCTGCAGCAGGGGGCGGCTGACAGTTTCCGAGGTGGCTGAGAAACTGGGGGTTTCCCTCAGCGCTATTACCGCCCTGGTTGACCGGTTGGTAAAGTCCGGTCTGGTGGTCAGGAGCCGTGACGAAAAGGACCGCCGGCTGGTCTGGCTGGAGGCGACCGAAAAGGGCAAGGAAACCATGAAAAGCTGCATGGAAGGCAGAAAGAAAGTGGCCGAAAAATATTTTAGCCAACTGCCTGAAGAAGATATACAGAAATTAATTGAAGTGTACGAGAAAGTCCTGTCAATGATCAAATCAGAAGAAAAAAAGGGATAAATTTTTTTTGCTGTGACCGGATTGCTCCGTGTATATTATGCGAATAAATTCGCATCTACATATATATACGCCGAACGTTAAATTTTTGTGGGGACAGATAGACCCTGACAGTACGCGATATATTGTTTTTTTGTGGAAGATATCAAACGGTATAAATCAACCAGTTGACTGGCGTCGGTGAAAAAGGGGAGGTTCACAACTGCTACCAAATAGATAAAAAACTTACATAAATTAATAAACCATTGTACAGATAAAAAACCATTGACACGAACACATGTTTTGTTAGAATAATGGTAAGGAGTGGTGTCAATGGATAAATTTATTAACATCCCATCAGGTTTTAAGGATCTTAAAAATGTGGCCAAGTATAGCTGGTTTTTTGGAGGTGACCGCCGGTGAAGACCACAGTTAGAGGTATGCTCCTCCAACTCACAGAAGAAAACAGGTCCTTCCTGGATAACTTGATGATCCGCTATTGCGCCGCCGTGCGCTGGTCATATAAGAGGCTCCTTGATGGGTGGAAAGTTCAGAATATAAGGTTGGCCGTACAGAAGAAATTCAATCTGAATTCCCGCCAGGCCAACGACGCCGTTTATGAAGCCCAGACCACGATAAAATCACAAAAAGAACTGGTCAAATTAAACCACAGTAATGCCATAAAGAAATTAGAACACACCAATAACCGCTTAAAGAAAGTTCGGTCAAAAAAGAAAAAAGTAAGCTTGACTAAAAAGCTGGACAAAGAGGCGCGCCGCCTGGCTTTAATACAAAAACACATAGAAAACAATACAATCCCACCAGTTATATTCGGCGGCAAAAAGCTCTTTATAGATCGTTGCAAAGGCAATATAACCCGCGAAGATTGGCAGGAAGCCCGGAGCAACCGCTACCTCTCCAGGGGCGACAAGACCAAAGGCGGCAACCTGAACACCAGGCTGTATACAATAGACGGCGATATCTATCTGGACATAGCCGCTGAGCCGTTAGTAACAGGAAAAGCTATCAGGTATAACCGGATCTCCGTTCCCGTCTACCTGGCCCACAAACCCTCCAAAAAGACCGGGCAAAGCAATGGGCGCAATTACCGGCAGATGGTGTTGAATTACCTCAAGACCGGCCACGCCTACCAGGTAGAAATCATCCGGAAGAACGGACGCTATTACATTCACGTTACCATTGAAGAAGAAATACCCCAAGCTTACACTGCCCGAAACGGTATAATAGGAGTAGACACCAACCCCAGTGGTTTGGGTATAACCCGTGCAGATTGCCTGGGGCAGTACAGAGAAAGCCTGTGGCTGCCACAAGGAGAATGGACATACGCCCGAAGTAACCGGCGGGATAACCTGATTGGAGAGACCGCCGCCTTTGTTGTAGAACTGGCAAAACAGTCAAACAGTACCCTGGCTGTAGAAGATCTGCAGTACCACATATCTATCCACGAAGCAGCCGGTTACGTAATTGCCAGACGAGCTCTTGGGTACAACATAGAAAAAGTGCCAAAACTCTTGATCAATAGGTTTATCAAAGAAAAAGGAAGCTTTTCAAAACTCTCAAACTGGAAGCAGTGGAACTTAGTTAAGAAAGCAATAATATCGGTGATTAAAAAACAGAACAAACAGGAGGTGCAAAGCCTGGTTTCCTGGCAGCATTACAGAAAGCAACTGTTAGCGGGGTAAACCCTTTACCATAGAGTTTGTGGTGAGTACGGCGCGGTACACGCGGTGAAAGGCCGTCGCCGTACAATTAAGAACCCAGGCGGTGGGTAACACCCCCTTCCGGGCAGGACGGATAACCGAAAGGTTGACGGCGGCATAAGCCACCCGGAATGCAAGTGAAAGCTTGCAGCTCAGCAGTTGAATCCTGTGACACTGCCTCCCGTTTGTCGGCGGGAGAGAAAGCTAATAAGTTTGGGTTATTATAGGAATAAATCAGATTTATTTAACTTTCAGAAACCAGGCATACAGCTTGAGGAAATGGCTCATGCCGGTGGCGGCAGTAATACTTTTTAGTTCAGTCTTTTTGATGACCGGGTGTGGTTCCAAGGCCAAAGATGGCGGCCAGGATACCGCGGTCATAAGCACTGTTGTAGCCCAGACCGGAAAGCTCACCGGCGGAACTGTGGTCAGCGGCAAGCTTGAAGCTCTCAGCTCGGCCAACGTGGTGGTGAAGACTAGCGGAAAGGTTGCCAGCATCCCCGTGGACATCGGCTCTGAGGTGGCTGAGGGAAACCTGCTGCTCAGCCTTGACGCGGCTGACCTGGCGGCGCTGGTGGACTTAAACGCGGCGCAGTTGGACAGGGCCAGGAATTCAGATTTGCCCGCCCAGAAAAACCTGGCGGAATATAACCTGGCTAATACTGAGGCCGCCTTCAAAACAGCCGAGGCGGCTTTCCAGAGAAGCAAGCAGCTGCTGGACTCCAATGCGATCTCCAAGCAGCAGTTTGAGCAGTCTGAAAGAGCCTGCCTGCAGGCCAGGGCGTCTTACGAGTCTGCCCAAAATGCCCTGGACATACTGGTGGGCGCCACTATTCCCCAAACCATCCGGCAGTACGAAGCCCAGCTTAAAAAAGCGCAGGCTGACTACGCCAACACCATCATCAGCGCTCCTATCAGCGGGGTGGTCACGGCCAGGTATGTAAACCCAGGCGAGTTGGCCAGCCCTACTCAAACCGCCGTCGCGCTGGTCAACCTGGACACAGTGGTAGTCCAGGCCAATGTCAATGAAGATCAGGTCAACAAAATGAGTGTCGGCCAGGAACTAAAAGTAAAAGTCGGCTCAGTCCAAAATGAGCCTTTCACAGCCACTGTCACCAATATCGCGCTGGCGGCAAACCCTTCCAGCAAGGCCTACCCGGTTAAAATCCAGATTCAGAACCCCCGGCATATCCTTAAGCCGGGCATGTTCGCCGAAGTGTTTTTGAACATAAACGATGAAGAAGGTATTATCATCCCCAGGGAAGCCCTGGTAAAAGACGGAGAAAAGGATTGTGTCTGTGTGATTGACAACGGCAAAGTCGCCAGGCGAGAGGTAACGGCCGGACATACCGACGGCAAAAGTGTTATTGTCAGGTCAGGCCTCAAAGAAGGGGAGGAAGTGGCCATAACCGGCACTGATACCCTAAAAGACGGTATGATCGTCAGCGTGCAGAATTAAGCCGCCTTGATTGGAGAGATAGCGCATGAAAAAGAAAGCAATTCTTTATGTGGTGCTTGCCGCCATGGTTTTTTCCCTGACCGGCGTGACGTTGTATTACTGGTACAGGAACAGCCATTATGTGGACACGGAAGATGCCAGGGTGGACGGAGCCATTGTTAAAATCAGCCCCCAGATATCAGGCAGGATCTCGGAAATGAACGTGGCTGAAGGGGATTTTGTTAAGGAAGGGTCGATTATTGCCCGACAGGTGGACTTTCAGCTAACGTCCGGCCTCAACCTCGATCTTTCAGTGATCAAATCACCGATAACCGGCACTGTGATCAAGAAAATCGGAAATGTCGGTGAAACCGGTGTGCCGGGGTCGCCGATTGTCATGGTGGCGGACCTCAAAAGCCTTTATATAACTGCGAATATTGAGGAAACAAAGCTTTATAAAATTAAAGCGGGCCAGAACGTGGACTTCACCATTGACAGCATTCCCGGGGTGGAGTTCAGCGGGCAGGTCATTTCTATCGGGGAAGCGACTGTCTCTACATTTTCTCTTTTGCCCTCGCAAAGCACCAGCGGGAACTTCACCAAGGTGATCCAGCGTATCCCTGTTAAAATAGGGATCAAGAGCTATCAGGGCCAACGCCTTCTCCCGGGTATGAATGCTATTGTACGCATATATATTAAATAGGGGGAGCGGCTGTGCATAAGTCAACCACTAACACGCCGCCGGAAGGTACCGGGCAGCAGAGTACGGATAGTGTTGCTCCGGGCGCGCAGTCTTCCGCTGCAGGAGAAGGCCGCGGTCCCGGCCTGCCGGGTGGCGGGCCGCCGGGAGCAGGTGGTCACACGACCGGCAAGATCCCCATGGCCGCCTTGATGACCCTGATCATCGGAGCGTTCATGGCTATCTTGGACGGCAGCATTGTAAACGTGGCGCTGCCCAGGATGATGTCTATTTTCGGCTCCACCGCCGACCAGATCCAGTGGGTGATGACCGGTTACCTGCTTGCTTCGGGCGTGGTGGTGCCGGTTACCGGCTACCTCAGCGACCGGTACGGCGGCAAAACTGTATATATTATGTGCCTGGGCGCCTTCACCGTGGGCTCTGTTTTATGCAGCCTGGCCTGGAGCAACAATTCGCTGGTAGCGGCCAGGGTGATCCAGGCCATTGGCGGCGGGATGATGATGCCGGTGAGCATGGCCATGATTTACTACATCGTGCCCAGGGACAAAATCGGCATGGCCCTGGGAATCTGGGGTATAGCGGCGATGGTGGCGCCCTCCATCGGTCCGACCCTGGGCGGGTATCTGGTCGATAACTTCAGCTGGCAGTGGATTTTCACCATTAACATTCCCATCGGTATCGCGGGTGTTTTCCTTTCCATGGCCATCCTGGATGAAACGCCGAAAAAATCCGGCTTAAAAGCTGATTATCCTGGAATAGTATTAAGCGCTCTAGGGTGTTTCGCCCTGCTCCTGGCCATCAGCGAGGGGCAGGATAAGGGCTGGACTTCATTATATATAGTAAACCTTTTTGTTTTATCAGGTTTTACCCTGACCTTGTTTGTTATCTGGGAACTGATCACCGATCATCCCATGCTGGATATCCGTCTCTTAAGCAACAAAACGTTCGCGGCCAGCCTGGTTTGTTTGAGCATCGCCACAGTCGGACTTTTTTCCGCCATATTCCTTATACCTCTCTTTGTCCAGAATGCCCAGGGCCTGACCCCGATGCAGACAGGCATGATGATGGCGCCGGCGGCCATGGCCTCAGGGGTGATGATGCCCATCAGCGGCAAGCTGTTTGATAAGATCGGCGCCCTGCCCCTGTGCCTGGTGGGGCTGACCATAACGGCTATTACTACCTTTCACCTGCATACCATCACTTATGACATCAGCTACAGGGAGCTGCAGTGGATCCTGGTGGAAAGGGCACTTGGTCTCGGGCTGTGCATGATGCCACTGACCACAGCCGGTATGAACACCATCCCTCACTTCCTGATTGGGCGGGCCTCCGCTCTGGCCAACCTGGTCAGGCAGATTTCAGCCTCTCTCGGCATCGCCTATCTTACTTACGTGATGCTGCAGCGGCAGCAATACCACGCCACCTGGCTGGCTGACTCAGTCAACTACAGTTCTCCTGCCGCAACCGGCGCCCTGTCGCAAATTCAAAACCTGCTTGCACAGGCAGGCTACAGCACGCAAGGGGCAACCGGCATCCTGTACTCTCTGGTGATGCGGGAAGCTTTTATCGCGGGCATTGCCGACGCTTTTGTTGTCAGTACGATAATTTTAACCGTGTCCATACCCTTTGTTTTCTTGCTGGGCAAGAAACGGGTAGAAAGGCAGAGGGATTTGGAATACAAACGCTACGCCCACATGATGCCGCCTGGCGGGCCAACACCGGGCGGACCGCCGGTCCGGGGTGGGGGGGCGCCGGCCGGAGCGCCGAAGCCGGCCGGGGCGTAAACGCCGGTAATTTGAAGCAGCTTTTTAGGGTCCCGTTTTTTTCAAGGCGGGGCTTTTCCTATAGCTTTTGTGGAGAAAAGCCATAAAACGTGGTAGAATAGTCGAAGTACAGGGAACCCTGGCAGTAAAGGCAGACAAGGGGAATTTTATAGATGAGAGTAAGTCTCCTTGGCGCAGGTATCGACGCTTTAGGCATAAAAGAAACAGTGGAGCGGGTGGCCGCTTTTATAGCAACCGGGCGGCAGCACCGCATCATGACGCTAAACCCGGAATTCCTTTACCGGGCTCAGTCTGCCGGGGAATTGCTGGATCTTGTTAAGCGCGCCGATCTGGTGACACCGGATGGAGAAGGCATAGTCTGGGCCTGCAGAATAGCCGGCAGGCCTGTACCTGAAAGGGTTACAGGAATTGACCTGATGATGCGGCTGGTGGAAAAGGCCGCAGCCAAGGGGTGGCGTGTTTATCTCCTGGGCGCGGCGCCCGGTGTGGCTGATGAAGCGGCTGAAAGATTGGGCCGGCTTTACCCCGGTCTCCAGGTGGCAGGCTGCCGGCACGGTTATTTTCAGGAAGACGAGGGTTATAAGGTTGCGGAAGAGATCAGCAAAGCCAGGCCCGACCTTCTTTTTGCAGCTTTGGGAGCGCCCAAGCAGGAGATCTGGATAGACAGGTACCTTGAAAAATCCGGCGCCACTGTGGCCATAGGTGTTGGTGGAAGCCTGGATGTACTGGCCGGGCGGGTAAGGCGCGCGCCCCGTTGGGTTCGCCGCCTGCGCCTGGAATGGTTATACCGGCTTTTAAGTAACCCCTCCCGCTGGCGCCGCCAGCTGGTGTTGCCCTTATTCGCCTGGCTGGTGATTAAAGAATACAAATTAAAGAAAAATAGACAGAATTAACAGGATTCACTATGATTAACAGACAGAAAAACATTCACACAAAACGCTGCCAATTCGTTACGATGTTCGATTAAAATCAAACCTACAATTATTATTCTCTGTTGGGGCTGTATTAGCGGCATGTATGTTTATTTGGTCGAATCAGGCAAATCCTTTTTAATACTCTTTTAAGACTTTTCTGGGAGAATGATTATGTCTAAGGTGGTAATCTCGGGTTACTACGGTTTTCATAACAGCGGTGATGAGGCGATCCTCTACGCCATGCTCCTGGCATTGCGGGATGCGGTCCCCGGTCTGGAAGTTATTGTCCTTTCCAAAGATCCGGACTATACAGCCCGGGAATTTGGCGTTCTTTCAATACCCAGGGATAATCCAAAGCTGGTATATCAGGCCCTGAAAACATCGGATCTGTTGATCAGCGGCGGCGGCGGGCTCTTACAAGACATCACCGGCCCCAAAAGTATCATTTATTACCTGGGCATTGCCGCCATGGCCAGGCTGCTGAGTAAACCTGTTTTCTTTTACGCCCAGGGTATCGGGCCAATCAATACGGCTATGGGCAGGACACTGGTGAGGCTGGTGGTGAACCGCGTCAATTCGGTTACGGTGAGAGACGCTGATTCAAAAGAAGAGCTCGTAGACCTGGGCGTCACCCGCCCGCGTCTGGAAGTTACCGCCGACCCGGTGCTGGGGCTGGAACCGTCACTTATAGAAAGAGGAACCGGGCGGGATATCCTGGCCTCGCTGGGGATAGACAGACAGCCGCTGGCAGGCATTTCTGTGAGGCACTGGAAAGGTGCCGGCGCTTATAAAAAAGTGATAGCCAGGGCGGCCGATGACCTGGTGGCGGACGGCTGGCAGGCGCTGCTGGTGCCCATGCACTGTCCCGGTGACCTGGCAGCCTGCAGGGAGGTTATCGCCCTGATGAAGGAAAAGGCTTTTCTCCTGGATCAGCCTACCGATTATATGAGTTTATTGTCGGTAACAGCCAATCTGGATCTGGCTATCGGGATGAGGCTGCACTTCCTTATCTTCAGCGCTATTTTCGGGGTGCCCGTGGTGAGTATCCCTTACGACCCCAAGGTAAACCGCTTTTTGCAGTCAGTGGGCCTGCCCCCCGGTTTCAGCGCTGAAAAGCTGGATTATGACAAATTGTCTTCAGGGATAAAAGACGTACTTGAGCACCGGGAGCAAATCAGCTCCAGTCTGAAACAGCAGGTCGCCCCTTTGCGCGTCGAGGCTTTAAAGAACGCTTCCCTGGTGGCTGAACTTTTAAAGAGTTTTTAGCGTCTAATATTAAAGATGTATTTTGGTCGTCAGTTGTCAGACATCGGACGTCAGAAAGATGGATTTTAGTTTTAAAAAGCCCAAGAGGAATGCTTAAATCCCACGTCTCACGTCCCATGTCCCACGCCATTATGGAGCAGGAAATCAGGCGCCCTGTGTCGAAAACTTTACCGGGAGGAGTTATCGTGAGTTTGAACAGAATTAAAGCAACAGTTGTTTTTTTGCTGCTTGCCATGGCGCTGTTTCTGGTGTACACTGCTTTTGCCGGAACAGAAAGTGAACCCGGCGGCAGTGGTGATCCTTTGGTTTCTCAGAGTTATGTCGATCAGTATGTTCAGTGGAACGTTGTTGAATTAAATCAAGGGCAGGTTCTAAAAGGCCAGGCCGGTTTGGAACTTATCGTCAGAAGAGGCCAGGCCCTGGTAGTTGACCCTGTCGGCAATGGTATTCCCGATCTTACCAGCGGGACGGACATTAGCGCCGGGAGCGCGGTACCGGTAAATCACCTGATGCTTATCCCACGCGAAGACGGGCGTGGCGTAAAGGCGACATCACCGGTTGTGGCAATGTACCGTGGCGGGGTTAATATTCGGTAAGTGGGGTGAGAAAAAATGGCCAGAACCAGGCGGAAACTAAAAAGAAAAGTGCCCCTTATAATCTGCGGCTTGCTGTTGCTGGTTTTCGTGGCTGGCGGTATGATCATAGCCGGTAACCCGGATTGGGTACCAGACAGCATAACAACTCCAGGTACAGAAGGTAAGCGTTTAAACGTGCTGCTGATGGGGATCGACGCCAGGCAGGGTGAAACCATGGCCCGGACCGACTCCCTGATCCTGGCCAGTTATGATCCGAAAACCAAGCAGGTGTCGCTGCTTTCCATCCCGCGGGACACCAGAGTGTCCATTCCGGGGCACGGTATGGATAAAATCAACAGTGCCAGTGTTTACGGCGGCCCGGACCTTTCTATGAAGGTTGTGTCCAATCTGCTGGGGGTGCCGGTCAAGTATTATGTTTTAACTAATTTCAGTGGTTTCAAGGATATCGTTAACGCTCTCGGGGGAGTAACCCTGGATGTGGAGCGGAATATGTACCATGAAGATGAGACCGACGGAGGAGTCTACCAGATCAGCCTGAGTAAGGGCTTGCAGCGGCTTAACGGAGATAAGGCGCTCCAGTATGTGCGCTACCGGGACTATGAACTGGGGGATATAGACCGGACCAAGCACCAGCAAAAGTTTTTAATGGCGCTGGGCAAAGAAATGCTTCAGCCCTCTACCATTACCAAGCTGCCTAAGTTAGTCACTGAAATCAACAAGTATGTTAAGACTAACATGGGCGTAAGCGATATGGCGAAAATGGCTTCGGCCATGAAAAGCGATGAGAATTACAATATGGTCGCACAGACCCTGCCGGGACGTCCAATAGAAATCGACGGGGGAAGTTACTGGGGAGTCGATCCTACTGAAGCCAAGCAAACCGTGGTACGGCTGTTCAACGGAGAACTTGTGACCGATGTGGTTCTAAACACCCCTTTAAGCGGCCAGTACGCAGTCCCTGAAACAACAACACCATCAACCAGCGAGCAGGTTACGGAAGGGACGCCTACCGATAAACAACAGCAGGCAGGCTCTAAAACGCAGCCGGGTCAAACCGGTACCAAGACAACCACCACCAAACCCGGCCAGACTACGGGCAGCGGTACAAGCGGCGCCAGTGGCGCCGGGGGCGCAGCGGTAATTATCACCCCAATAGAACCTGGCGGCACAACAAGTAGCGGTACTTCAACCGGTACGTCTCCCACCGGCTCAAAAACCACCAGCCCGGACACCGAGACAGATAAAACCGGAGCTTCGAGTTCATCCAGCACCACAACATAGTTTTATTTTGAATAAAAAATAGAAATGCAGCCTTACCTTTTTTAATGATAGGAGGGCTGCTTTTTTGCTTTAGTTGGAAGGTTAAAAATTCAGGAGGAATTTATGTGTTAAGGGCGAAAATAAATGTTTAAATATTGTTAATTATTCAAAATTTTTTATCGGCAAATAATTTTAGGGAGGTTTGATATGCTAGTACACCAGCTGATTTTCCGGGGAGAAGCCAACAGGCCGGCACTGTGCCAGAAAAATGTTAAACTTAATTACGGTCAACTGCAAAAAATGGTAGGTCAATACCGGGATTATTTTTATGCCGTGGGTATACGGCCGCGGGATAATGTTGCGTTATTTGTGGTGAATTCCATGGAGTTTGCCTTCAGTTATATGGCCATTGTCAGCCTCGGTTGCGTGGTTGTGCCGCTAAACACCATGCTCACACCCCGTGAGATAGTCTTTATCTTAAAAGATGCCGGAGCAAAGCATATTATTACCGATAAGCAGCTTTTGCTTTCTGCTGGTAATGATCAATCCCTGGCGGTGGTTCAGCTTTATGTCCCTGAAATCAAAAAAGCATTGGAGCACGACAATTATCCCGCCGCGCCTGAATTCTCCATTGAGGAATCCGACAACTGCGCTATCCTGTACACCTCCGGTACCACTGGACAGCCAAAGGGGGCTATGCTTTCCCACAATAACCTCATCAGCAATGTCGAATCGATCACCCAAGTGCTCTATACCGTTGACGGGGACAACTTTTTGTGTGTGCTGCCCATGTTTCACAGTTTTGCCTGGACCTGCGCGGTGCTGTCGCCGCTTTATGCCGGGGCGTCTGTTACCATTGTTGAGACCTTTTCCCCCAAGGATGTCATAGCCACTATCCGGGATCAGGGAGTTACCGTCGTTTTAGGTGTGCCGGCCATGTTCGGCTATTACGCCGCCCTGGCCAGACCGGAAGACCTGGCTGGAGTGCGCCTCTTTGCCTCATCTGCCGCTTCTTTGCCCATGGAAACCATTAACAGCTTTTTCGCCAAAACCAAGCAGCGGGTAATTGAGGGATACGGTCTTTCCGAGGCCTCACCGGCTGTAAGTTTCAACCCCATCGAGGCAACCAAGCCCGGCTCGGTCGGCCTGCCCCTGCCGGGTGTGCAGGTCAGGATAGTTGACCTGGAAGGCCAGGAGGTCGAACCAAAGCAGGTTGGCGAGCTGATTGTGCAGGGGGCGAACGTTATGTCGGGGTATTTCGGACTGAGCGAACAAACAGCCGAGGCCCTGCGGGAAGGGTGGCTTTACACGGGGGATTTAGCCTATAAAGATGAAGAAGGGTACATTTACATAGTTGACCGCAAAAAAGACATGGTTATAGTCAGCGGACTGAATGTTTACCCGCGAGAGGTGGAAGAAGTATTGTACCAGTACCCTGCCGTAAAAGAAGCGGCAGTGATCGGGGCGCCGGATAAAAAACGCGGTGAGACCGTCCGTGCCTTTGTGGTTTTGAAAGAAGGCATGAAGCTGGACAAAAATGAATTGAAGACTTTTTTAAGAGCCAACCTGGCCGCGTATAAACTGCCGCGCGATATCGTTGAGCTGACCTCCCTGCCGAAAAACGCCACAGGAAAAGTTTTAAAGAAAAATCTCAGGCAGCTCGGTAAGGAAAAGTAAGACAAGGGTGAGACACAAGGGGACGGTTCTCCTGTGTCACTGACACAGGAGAACCGTCCCCTTGTGTCTAAGGTTGTATTATTGCTTCACTACCGGTGAGGCGGCTTCGTCAAACGGGTTGGTCCTGAGGGCAAGAGAGAACAAATAGGGGTAATGTAGGTTCAGGTGCTGCATATAGGCCAGCCACTGGGAGACCAGGTGCTTGTATGCCCTTTTAATATCACCGGTCAGGTGGAGCAGGTCGCTCTTGGGCAGATCGGCAAAACTTTTTCTGTGGTCCAGTTCCTCGATCAGATGCAGGGTTGAGCGGAGTGAATCGGTGAAGGATTCGTGTTCGAGCAGCGCCGGGTTCTCCAGAAGCCTGAGTAAAAAATCTCTTTTTCCGGTCAGGAAATGTTTAAGCTCGTCCAAACCGGTTTGATTGATCTCAATCGTATAAGCATAATTCTTGAGCCGGCTTTGTACAGTGGCATATTCCTGACCGGACCAGCGGTCGCTGATCAGCAGTTCACTTTTGAAGCTGTCCAGGTTGGGGTCGTTTTTGGCGATAAAGGAAAGAAGATGTGTCCCCATCTCGCTGAAAAACATCCCGATGACCATGTTTATCTTTTCCATCCTGTCTCGCTTGGACCGTACCGCAAGCAGTTTGTTGAGGACTACAGTAACCAGGAGAACGTTGATGGGCAGAAAGCCAAGCGCGTTGAGAACAAAAATATAAGTGTTTTGAAAGTCACTAATGATGAGGTATTTTATCGAGTAGATTAAAATTGATAAACAGACCAGATAAATCCCCAACCTGATTTCCCAGCTAATAAATTTCACAGTGGCATTATCCCCCTTCACACGGCAAGATAGCACTTTTGAGACAAGGGGACGGTTCTCCTGTCTCAAAAAAACAAGTCGGTCGTAAGCTATAAGTCGTAAGGCGTAGGTATGTATGAAATTTTAATGGGTCAAAGACCCGAGAGGAATGCAGGATATACCTACGGCATACATCTTACGGCTTACGCCTAAACTGGACAAGGGGACGGCTCTCTTGTCCCACTTTTTAAAAGGCCTGTGCCTACTCCAGCGGGGGTGTTTCCTGCCCCTCCAGGTGCGGCAGGACGGCGGTCATGCCGAGAAGAAGCCAGAAATAGGTGGTCATCATAGGCACTTCAAAAATGTTTTCCACCGCGTTGTGCAAAAGCACACCGATAAGTCCGGCAATCAGCCCGCCGGCAAGCCCTTTTAGGTACGGGTCGGTCAGCCTCCTGTAAGAGTTCAGGATGCAGCGCACACCACTGACCAGCAGCAAGACCAGCGCGGCCAGTCCAATAAGGCCTGATTCAGCCGCCGTCTTCAGATAGAAATTATCAACATAGTTGCTGCTTGGGATATAGCGTGCCGCCACCGCTCCTCCGTAGCGGCCAAACCCTTCTCCAAACAATGGGTTGATTTGCACCTTGTCTATGGCCGTATTCCAGCGCGCCACCCGCCCCGCCCTGGCGCTGCTCAGCAGGTAGGCCGGGGAAAACATGTAGCCGATACGGGAGGATATGCCCGGTATCAATTTGGGAGCGCCGTAAATGACCGCGGCCAGGCCCAATAAGATACGCCAGTTGTAAATCAGGGCGTAAATCACAAAAGCGCCGGCCATGGCCAGCCAGGCCCCCCTGGAATAAGTGAAAATAAGGCTTAAAGCCATGGGAATCAGGCAGAGTGAGTAAAAATACCTGAGCAGCCTGCTTGGGGCCGACAAGATCTGGCTCACGGTAATTGGAATGACCAGCACCAGGAAGCTGCCCAGGACGTTGGGACTGGTCAAAATGGAAAACACCCTGGTCCTGACGCCGCCTTCAGTGGCGTCCAGCCAGGTGGAAGGTATCTGCACCCCGATGATATATTGATACACTCCGTGCAGCGCCACCAGTGTGCTCAGTAAAACCAAACAGTTCACCAGCGCCCGGGCCTGTCTTTTATTAAGCAGGAGGTTGGTGGCCACGAAGAACCATAACATGTATTCCACGTAAACCCTGAGCCCTTCAATGGCAATGCTGTTTTGCGGTGAGCGGACCAGGAACAGGAAGCACGCTGCCGCCAGGTATAGCAATATGGGCAGGTCCAGAGGTGTAAGCCGGAAGGTCAATCTGCCCCGCAGGGCCATCTGAACCGGCCAGGCTACAATTATTAATACTAAAAGAAGTTCATCCCAGCTGCTGGACAGGAAAGACAAGGCGGGTGAATTGCGCAGCGCGTAGTCCACAACAGCGTAAGAAAAAACCACCCAGAGCAGTGTTTCCACCCGGATCCCGGCCAGGTTTTTAAGAAAAACGCTGTTGCCAAAGACCGGTTGTGGTTTAATATTAAACAGAAAGCTTCCCGGCAGACCGCGCCTGACAGCCTGTCCCGCCAGTTCCAGGGGCCGGGCGAGCAGGCTGGCTGCGCCGCTCAGGACCCTGGCAAAAAGCGAGTTGCGAACCGCTGCCTGGCTGCTGTAGCGGGCGGCGCCCATAGTCCAGCGGCAAAAAGCGCTGTGGCGGCAGGAGCGGGTTAGATTCGCTATAAGACGACCGGTCAGGCTTTCCTGCCAGGTCTGTAAGATCATCCGGTTATTCCTCCTTTAAAAGTCATGTATATATTATAAAGCAAAGCAGTACGGAAATCCATGATTCGTTTGCCATGCCGCACGTCTTGTCCCGCCTCCCTGGCTGCCGGGATGTGAGATTCTCTTGTGGAATAGATAGTAAATTGATAAAATGAGAAAAGCACAGCCAAGGGGGCTTGTACTTGAGACATTTAAAGGTTATTCACATCATAGGCGGCGGGGAATTCGGCGGAGCGGAAAAACATATCTTAAACCTGGCTGGTGCGGCTGACTCCCTTCGGGTCGATTACACCGTATGCTGCCTGTTCAGCACCCCCTTTGCGGATATAGCTTCCGATGCGGGAATCAGCGCCCTGTCCATTCCCATGAGTCACAAAGCTGACTTTAAAGTGGTGGGAAAACTGGCGCGGGTGATCATGGAAGGCAACTTTGATCTGGTCCACACGCACGGAGTCAGGGCTAACCTGCTGGGTCGTCTGGCTGCCCGCCAGGCTGGAAAAAGGAAAGTTATTACCACGGTGCACAGCCTTTTGGAGAAGGACTACCCCGGAGTGGTAAGCCGTCTCGCCAATAGTTGGGCGGAGCGGTCGACCAGGGGTTTGACCGACCATTTTATAGCTGTTTCACAGGGGCTGAGGGACCGGCTTGTTTGCGGCGGGATCCCCGCCAAAGAGGTTACCGTAATATACAACGGTGTTTCCCTGGAAGAAATCAGGCCGTCATCAGAACCCGGAGCTGCCCGTAGAAAAATGGGGTTTCTCCCGGACACACCCCTGGTCGGCATAGTGGCGCGTCTTCACTCGGTCAAGGGGCACAGCTATTTTCTGGAGGCTGCCCGCAATATACTTGAACAGCGCCCGGAGGTCCGGTTTTTGGTAGTAGGCGCCGGCCCTCACCGCTCTGTTTTAGAGAAAATGGCCGAGAGCTTTGGTATAAAAGAACAGGTGGTTTTTACAGGTTTTATGGATGACGTATACTCACTGATGGCTGACCTGGACCTGCTGGTTATTTCCTCCTTGTGGGAGGGGTTCGGCTTAACTGCCATTTAGGCCATGGCGCTTGGCGTACCGGTAGTGGCTACCGAAGTCGGCGGCCTGCCCGAAGTGGTTTTGCACGGTGAAACCGGGCTGCTGGTACCACCGGCCAATCCGGTGGCGCTGGCCAGGAATATTTTATGGATGCTGGATCACCCTGGGGAAGCCTCCAGTATGGCTGAAAAGGGTGGACAGATCGTACGGGAAAAATTTACTTCCACGGTTATGGCCCGCCGTACCGAGGAGTTGTATAGAAGGGTGGCGGGGCAATAAAGGTGTTCAAAGGAGAAAACATCCTCTGCCTGGCCGCTGCCAACTGGGAAGGAATGTGGGCGCGCGCCCAGCAATTCATGTCAATCTTTGCCAGGCAGGGTAACCGGATAATTTATGTCAACCCGCCTATTACCTACCTTTCCCCCTTTAAAAACCCGGCCCTGCGGGAACAGGCCAGGGACTGCCTGCGTCCGGCAGGTAAAAATATTAATATTTATAACCCGCCTGTCATACTGCCTTTTGGCAACATGTACAGAGCGGTTAACCGCATCAACCAGCGCATCATCTCCAGAGGCTTAAAAAGAGCCTGCCGCGAGCTGGAATTCAACCCAACCATCATTTGGACCTACCTGCCCAACACGGTCGACCTGATCCTTCCCGCAAAAGCAGTCCTTGTTTATGACTGCGCCGATGAGCATACCGCCTTTCCCGGACTGATCAACAAAAAAACAGTAGCCCGGATGGAAGCGGAGCTGTTTGACCGTGCCGCCGCATCCCTGGCCAGCGCCAGTGAGCTTTACAGGCGCAAGAAAGATATTGCGCCGCGCCTGGCGATAATTCCTAACGGAGCGGATGTGGAGCATTTCAGCTGCGCCCGGCAGTCTGGTATAACAGTTCCATTAGAACTAAAAGACCTGCCGAGGCCGCTGGTTGGTTACATTGGAGCGGTCAGCGACTGGCTTGACCAGGAGATGCTGCAGGCAGCCGCCCTGGCCCACCCGGACTGGTCGGTGGTTTTGATCGGCCCTGTGGATACAGATGCCGCCTACTTGAAAGACCTGCCCAATGTCCGGCTGCTCGGCCATAAGGCTTACAGTGAGCTGCCAGCCTATCTGAATTGTTTTAACGTTGCTGTGATTCCTTTCAAAATCAACGAGCTCACCCGGGGTGTAAACCCGGTAAAGCTTTACGAGTACCTGGCCGCCGGTAAACCGGTAGTTTCCTCGGATCTCCCCGAAGTGCGCTCTTTCCAGCCGCTGGTGTCAATTGCCGGAGAGCCGGACCAATTCGTAAAGAAGATAGAGGAGGAACTGGCCGCGGACTCGCCCGGAAAGGCCGTGGAGCGGCTGCGGGTGGCCGGGTTGAACTCCTGGGAAGCCAGGGCTGCCGCCGCTGTGGATATAATCAGCCGGCTTAGAACGGGGAAAAGGTTTACTGGAAATTAGACAAACATGCCGCTGTTGCGGAATTCGCACCTACATATTTTAGGCATTACGGAACGATATTTTCAGCGCAGAACGTTTTCAGGGTAATTACAGGGGATAAAATGCAGGTGACTATGTTGACAGGTCCAAAAACAGTTGCGCCCAGGGAAGTAATAGCGGAACTGTATGTATTAAGGGGTTTGGCTCTTTTGGGCGTAATTTTTCAACACGCCCTGGGTGTTTACATTCGCAGGGAAAACATAGCGTTCCCTGACGCTGCTATGATCGGGATGCTCTTCAACTTCACCAAATTTGCGGTCCCGGCCTTTGTTTTTGCGACAGGTGTGGCGCTGTTTTATAATTATTTCGACAGGCTTGACTACCGGAAGTTTATACGGAAAAGGTTTTTTGACATTTTGCTGCCATACTTTTTATGGACAGGTATTTACGAGGTCTATTTTTACGGGGTTCCGTCAGTTAACCTGCTCTGGTTAAAGGAATTCGGCAAAAACATGGTGCTGGGGACAGAGGCCTACCATCTCTGGTTTGTGGTGCTGATTTTTCAGTTTTATTTGGTTTACCCGGTGTTGCTGGCCTTATTTAAATGGCTGGCCGGCCGCGTTTCCAGCGCTGCGGGATTTACCCTGACGGTCGGGCTTGGTGCGGTTTTATATGCTGCGCTGATGTGGTTCTCATCATATTATATGCCTGCCGTAAATTTTCACTTTGATATAAAAGCATTGCAATTGTTTTTTGTGGAATACCGGGACCGCAATTTCATCTTTTATTTAGCTTATTTTTTTTTAGGCGGCATGGCCGGGGTGGCCATAATAAAGTGGCGCGAGTTCGTTGTCCGTTCAGTAAGCTGGAACGGCTTTTTATTCACCGGCTTATTTACCTGGGTCGGGTATGAGCTTATGAAAGGGTCTGTCGGCGGTGTGATAAATTTAAATTATTCGACATCCTTAAAGCCGTCGATGTTTTTTTACACAGTATCGGAGCTTCTTCTGATCTACGGCCTTTCCCTGCTTATAGTTAAAAACAGCTCGCTGGTTTTCAAGCTGCTCGATATGTTCGGAAAATTTTCTTACGGGATCTACCTGGCTCACGCGCTTATACTGGTTTATGCGGTAAAAGTGGTAGACAGGCTCATGCCGCCGGGGCATTTCCTGTTGCAGAGCGCCCTGGCTTTGATCTTGTGTGCGCTGGTTTCCCTGGGGCTGGTGGTGTTAATCAGCAAGATGCCCTATGGGAAACTGCTTATAGGTCCTTACAATAAAAAGATCAAAAGGGGTTAGGGCAATAAAAAAACAGGCCAACAGGCCTGCTTGCAGAAGTGACCAATCGGTTATTCTACTTTAACGTCCATAACCAATCCTTTTAATTCGTAATCCCTGGATTTAACGAAATATTCCTTGTTGCTCCTGATTTCCTGGCCGCCCAGGTTGATAGTGCCACCCGAGATGACGGTTTTGCCTTCCAGGATCACAAACAGGTCTTTAAGATACGGGTCATAGGAATCCACCCGCTTGCCGGCGCTGTCGACAGAGATCATGTAAGCCGGTTTGATAGTTACTTCTTTAACCACAACATTGGTAAAGCTGGAACCGGAGACCATCTTGTCCCCCACCTTGACATTCGTCAACATTTCAGGGCGTATGCCCGGCGCGATAACGGTTACCGTTACAGTATTAGCCGCGCCCTGGCCGCCGCTTTGCATCTTTAATTTGTAATAGGCGCCTCCCGCCACCAGCAGCACCGCTAATATCACCAGCAGATCGATGGTATTGATCAGGCCGAAAAGCTTCCCTTTGTCGTCAATTAGTTTCATGAAAAGTCTCCTTCATTTATTCTCATTACAATATAAAACAAATTTCCTTATAGATCAACTTGAAGATGATGTATAAGTCTCATCTGAAGAAGGAAGTGTTAATTACCATATATTACCTGGCAAAGCAAGAACCGTCCCCGTTTGCCTGGAGGCAAGTTGAGAACCGTCCCCATTTGCTAGGTATCGGAAGGAAGGATTTAGATATATAATAGTATTTATGAGGAGGCGAGGATGTATGCTGGATATTAAGCAAATACAGGAGATATTGCCGCACCGCTATCCTTTTCTGCTGGTGGACAGGATCTTATCCGTGGAAGAGGGAAAAAAGGCCGTAGGTATTAAAAACGTAAGCGTTAATGAGCCTTTCTTTCAGGGACATTTTCCGGGCTTTCCGGTCATGCCCGGGGTATTGATTATTGAGGCGATGGCCCAGGTGGCAGCGGTAACTGCATTAAAGCTGCCGGAATTTGCCGGCAAAATAGCCCTTTTCGCCGGCATAGATAAGGCCCGCTTCCGGCGCCAGGTTTTCCCCGGCGACCAACTCCGGATAGAGGTGGAGGTTCTGAAGCTGCGCGGCACTGTCGGTAAAAGTTATGCGGCGGCTTACGTTGGTGAGGAGATGGCTGCCGAGGCGGAAATGATGTTTGTTATACAGAAATAAGAAAAGGTCTGGTAATGAAGAAAGTCTATACTTCTCACAATGCCTGTTTTTGCCGAAATCAGGCGGAATGTGGAGCATTTACAAGGTAGCTAGCCGCAATTGCTTATAAACTAACTTTTTGGCTGCAATTAAGAGGCTTTTCCTCATTGTCACATCTTGTCCATTTGCGATAAAATAATCTATAGTCCGTGCTTTTAATACCTCTGCTGGAGGGATGTTTGTGCAGATACCGGTAACGGCTATCCTGCTGGCCTTCGGGTTATCCCTGCTGGTTACTCCCCTGGTCAAAAAGTGGGCCTTTAAATGCGGCGCCCTGGACCGCCCCGACCAGAGAAAAGTACATAAGCGGGTTATGCCAAGACTTGGCGGCCTGGCTATTTATTTGAGTTTTCTTGTAGCGGTGACGCTCACCTGCGACATTACCCGTCAGATAGCGGGACTTCTGTTGGGCGGTTCTTTAATTATCCTGCTCGGGTTCCTTGACGATACCAGGGGTCTCTCTCCCAGGGTGAAGCTGGCCGGACAGGTGGTTGCGGCCTTAGCTGTCATCCCGTTCGGTTTGCAAGTTCAGTTTCTAACTAACCCGTTTGCTGACGAACAAATTCCATTGGGATTATTATTGAGCATACCTGTTACAGTTTTATGGATAGTTTCCGTTACCAACGCCGTCAATCTTATCGATGGTTTAGACGGTCTGGCCGGAGGCACCACCTTTATATCCGCGCTAACCCTGGCTGGGGTGGTCTGGATCGAGGCCTCCAGGGCGCCGATAAGCTCCCAGGGTCAGTGGGACGCCATTATTCTGGCCATGATCCTGGCCTCGGCCATTATAGGTTTTCTGCGCTATAATTTTTACCCGGCCAAGATTTTTCTAGGTGATTCAGGATCGATGTATCTTGGATTCAGCCTGGCAGCTCTGTCGGTGATGGGTCTGGCCAAAAGCGCCACCTTCATTTCGGTGATCATCCCGGTGGTTATTCTGGGCATCCCCCTGCTTGACACCACCTTTGCCATAGTCAGGCGTTATTACGGGCACAGGCCCATTTTTCAGGCCGACAGGGAGCACCTGCACCACCGTTTGCTCAAACTGGGTTTAAGCCACCGCCAGGCTGTACTCTCCATTTACGGAGTAAACGTGGTACTGGGCTTGAGCGCCATCGCCCTGACCCTGATCTCACAAAAGCAGGCTGCAATATTCCTGGTTATACTCTCTACAGCCATCCTGCTCCTGGCCAATAAAATAGGTGTCACCAGGACAGAAAGCAAGGCTGCTTATTTGCCACAGCCGAATAAACAACAGCGGTCCTAGCGCTTAGGGCCGTTTTTTAGCATAAGGGGAAATCGTTGTTTTTTGTTTAAATAAATCGAAAAAAGGGGGGTAATAGACTGTGAAAAAAATAAAAAAAGCTGTGATTCCAGCGGCCGGCCTTGGTGTGCGTTTTCTGCCGGCAACCAAAGCCCAACCCAAGGAGATGCTCCCCATAGTAGACAAACCTGCCATTCAGTACATTGTCGAGGAAGTAATAGAATCCGGCATAGATGAGATACTGATTATCACGGGCAGAAATAAACAGGCTATGGAGGACCATTTTGACAGGTCTCTTGAGTTGGAGGTGCGCCTTAAGGAAACCGGGAAAACCCCTCTGCTGGAAATGGTTCAAGAAATAAGCAAGCTGGCTTACGTCTGTTTTGTACGTCAAAAAGAACCGCTGGGCCTCGGCCATGCCGTTTACTGCGCCAGGCGGTTTATTGGGGATGAGCCGTTCGCTGTTCTGCTGGGAGACGATATTATCAGGGGCGTGACGCCCTGTCTGAAACAGATGATAGATTTATATCAGGAAGTGCAGTCGTCTGTTATCGCAGTCATGGAAGTGCCTGAAAAGGATGTCAGTAAGTACGGGATACTTGACGCCAAAGAGGAACGTAAAGGCATCTACCGGATTGGCGATTTGGTGGAAAAACCTGCTCTTGAGCAGGCGCCATCCCGTCTGGCGATTATGGGCCGCTATATCATAGACCCCCGTGTTTTCCCCATTCTGGCTGAAGCGAAGCCAGGGGCCGGGGGTGAAATCCAGCTTACCGACGCCCTCAGGATCTTGTGCCGGGAGCAGCCCATGTACGGTCTGGCTTTTGAAGGTAAGCGTTATGATGTCGGCGACAAACTGGGTTACCTGCAGGCCACGGTAGAGTTCGCCCTGGCCCGGCCGGACCTGTCCAAAGAGTTCCGGGAATATTTGAAATCCATCAGCAAGGAGCTTTAGCCAAGTGAATGTACTGGTTACCGGGGGGTCCGGTTTTATCGGATCCCATATTGTTGACGCGCTGGTTGAATCGGGCTGCCGGGTTGCGGTGGCGGACGATCTCTCCACAGGGAAATTCGAGAATTTAAATCTTGGGGTGAACTTCTACAAAGTTGCGGTTCAAGGGCCGGATTTTAAGGAAGTTGTGGCCAGGGAAAAGCCGGGCGTCATAATCCACCTTGCCGCTCAGGTGGATGTGCAGCGCTCTCTGAAAGAGCCGGTGACCGACGCCGCCATCAATATTCTGGGGATGATCAACCTCCTGGAAGCCTGCCGCTGCTATAACGTGGGCAAAGTTGTTTACGCCTCCTCCGCGGCGGTATACGGCTGCCCGGTATACCTGCCGGTAGACGAGAAACATCCGCTGGCGCCACAGTCACCTTACGGTTTGTCTAAATACGCGCCGGAACATTACCTCAGGATTTACCGGGAGCTTTACAGCATAGGTTACACCGTCCTGCGCTACGCCAATGTCTATGGCCCGCGCCAGGACGCCACCGGGGAAGGCGGCGTGGTGGCTATCTTTGTGGACAGGCTTTTAAAAGGTGAAAAACCATACATATTCGGGGATGGCGGGCAAACCCGCGACTTCATTTATGTCAAGGATGTGGCCGCGGCTAATTTGGCCGCACTGCGCAGCGGCGAAGGAATGACCCTTAATGTGAGCACAGGCGGCGGGCTTTCAGTCAACCGTCTTTTTGAGGTTATTAAAAAAGCGACCGGGAGCGGGCTTGAGCCGGTGTACCGCCCATCACGACCGGGAGACATCACCCACAGTTACCTGGCCAACGAAAAGGCCCGCGAATTTTTGGGCTGGGCCCCGCGCCGGAGCCTGGAAGAGGGGCTGAGGGAAACCGTGGAGTTTTATAAGAAAAATTCTTGAGCTGTTAAAGGATAAGGCCGGATGTCTATTGCTGACGCCCGGCTTTTTTTTGCGCTGTGACACAGGGGGACGGTTCTCCTGTGTCAAACGCAGCCTTTTGACACAGGAGAACCGTCCCCCTGTGTCTTCTCGAGCGGGTATAATCTTCAAACATCTTTTTCCGGTATCCCAGCTTCTTTAA
>CAZIYV010000008.1:0-49163 GCA_964543575.1 uncultured Pelotomaculum sp. | reverse complement strand
GGCGACCTGCTGCGCGCCTCGGGCGGTTCCCGCGCCCCCGATGGTTAGAGCAGCATCGGCGGTGTCGCACGGCCAAGCCAGGAGGTGACAGGGGAGGGCGAAAACTACCGTGGCCAGACGGCGGAGAAACGGTACGTATAGCCCGGCCCGGACAAACCAGTCGGCCAGGGATGTAAAAAAAGCCCACTCCGACAGGGCTCTGTTTTTCTCGCCTGTTATCAAAGAATCACCTCTTTTTGTCAACCAGGTAATTTAAAAGGGTTGAAAGATCACCATACCACCTTTCCACCTCGTGATCCTCATCAATACCCTGGCGCAGCTTTGCTTCAACTTTTAAATCCAGCCGGGAAAAGTTTATACCCAGACGGCGCCCCAAAACATAACAGTTTATGAGCAAACTGGCCAGCGCATCCAGGATAAGTTCCTCACTGCCACGGAGCATCGACTTGAAAAGAGCCGAGACAGAAGTAATCAAATCGGCCTTCAGCCACTCTATGACCTTGATATTTTTAGCTATACCGCCTTCCTGGTTTGCTGGAATCATCAAAGAGTCCTCCTTTGCTCACTAGACTTAAATCTATTCTTCGAAAGACGCTTTATTTCCTGCCCGGATATATTGTATTTACCTGTTATTTGTTGTTGGGTTTGTTTAAAAGCCCCTGTTTTAAGCAAAACCACCCTTACTTGCCTGGCTTGCGCAAAAAACACAAAAAAATTGAAGGGGGAGCACCTTAGCTCCCCCTTATAATTTATTCTGCTGTGAACGGAAGGAGGGCTATGTTGCGCGCCCTCTTAATTGATGAAGTCAACATGCGCTGGTGCCTGGCGCAATTTCCAGAAATCCTGCGCGGCAGGATTTTTCCGCGCTCGGTAATATATTTTTTGAGGCGCGGCACATCTTTATAATCAATGGCTTCCATCTTGTCCACACAAAAGCTGCAGATCCGTTTTTTACCTCTGCGGCCTCTCTCACGTTTCAATCGCCATTCCTCCTTGCATCAGCCACCTTTGTGCGATGGCCTTTTAGTTAATCAAAACGGAATATCGTCCTCGTTAAAGCTAATCTCACTGCCATAATCAGGGCCTTCCGCTGCGTGACCGGCGCCAGGAGCGCCAGGCCCGCCTTCTTTGGCTCGATCCAGAAAACGCACATTTTCAGCCACTACCTCGGCTGCTTTTCTGCGGATACCCTGGTTGTCTTCATAAGAGCGGATCTGCAGCCTGCCATCGACAGCTACCAGCCGGCCCTTTCCGAGATAGTTGGCGCAGTTTTCTGCCTGCTTCTGCCAGACAACAATGTCAATAAAATCGGTTTCCCTTTCCCGGTCCTTGGCCTGGCGCCTATCCACCGCCAGGGTGAACTTGGCCACCGCCGTTCCGCTTGGAGTATAGCGAAGTTCCGGTTCTCTGGTAAGCCTGCCGATTAGAATCACTTTATTGAGCATTTTTTCACCGCCTTGTTTTTTCTATCCACGGAGAAAATCAAAGCTGCCCGTCAGTACTTATTTTAAACATTGGCTACTCATCTATGCGTACAATTATATGCCTTAGCACTTCGTCTGTAATCTTAAAAACGCGGTCTAGTTCTGTTGCCACTTTGGACTGGGCGTTCATATGAACAATAATGTAAACGCCTTCCCTGAAATCCTTCACCTCATAAGCCAGCCTGCGCTTGCCCCATTTGTCGAGTTTAAGGACTTCCCCACCTTGGCTTTCAATCAGGCCTTTAAATCTTTCTAAGACCGCTGCGTTTTTTTCCTCGTCCAGATCTGGACGGAGAACAAAGACTACCTCGTACTTGCGCAAAGCAATCACCTCCTCCCCATGGACTGTGGCCCTACTTAAGAGAGTAGAGCAGGGTGGAACCGTCATTTAGACTTATCGATTATAGCATAGCGCTACAAAAATGGCAAGGAAGATAGAAAAAGGAAGGCATTAAATTGGCTATTTTTTGTGTTTTGCTTAATAACCGGAGGCCTATTGATACAAAATAAGCATGGAGAAAAGAATGGAGGCGATTAATATGAGTTCAATCAAACCGTATGCTTACTCCTATAACATACAAGGGGTGCAGGTAAAACCTCTGACCGGTGACGGCAGGGAAGTGAGTGTTCTTTATACCGGCCTGCTGGCGCAGCCCGAAAGCAAGCAGTTATACCTGCACTGCGGCTTTGGCGATACAAACGAGTGGAGCGGTGTCAGTGATTACCCGATGGAATACCGGGGTAACGGCTGGGAAAAAACGCTCCGACTGGAAACCGGCAACAGCCTGAATTTTTGCTTCAAGGACAGCCTCAGCAACTGGGACAACAACAGCGGCGCCAACTGGCTTTACCGGATAACAGGGTAAAACTATTACATTAAAAACTTTACATGTTTAAAGTGCTTTTTAAAATCTAAAAGGGTTTTGGTTAAGACGCCCACTTTTTAGAAGTCAGGAGTCAGCATTCAGAATACAGAATTTACAAAAAGAATTTTTTATTCTGACTCCTGTATTCTGACTTCTAGACTAGTTTCTGTTGGACTACCGCCTTGACGGACTTTTCAAATTTGGGACGGGGCAACAGCAGTACTCTGCCGCATTTCAGGCATTTAATCCGGAAATCCACGCCAACGCGAATAACCTCCCACAAGTCGCCGCCGCACGGGTGCGGTTTTCTTGTCTTAACTACATCACCCACTACATATTTAGGCAAAACAAACTCCTCCTTGGCCAACAGTCCAGCCAGGTTAATCCATCAAAAATGATTTATACCCCTTATAGGTCATGTATATGTCAGCCTTGCTGGCGACCTCGAAAGTCGAATGCATTCCCAGCAAGGCGACCCCGCAATCAATCACATCCATGCCATGCGCGGCCATAAGGTGGGCAATGGTGCCGCCACCACCCTGGTCAACCTTGCCAAGTTCACCTGTCTGCCATAAGACGCCGGCATTATTGAATATCCGCCGGATATCCGCAACCATTTCGGCGTGGGCGTCACTGGTAGAATTTTTGCCCCTGCTGCCGGTATACTTGGTCAAAACAACTCCCCCGCCCAGACGGGCGGCGTTCATCTTCTCGACAACCTCCCCGTAGTTTGGGTCAAGGGCGACATTAACGTCGGCTGACAGGGCGCGGGAATTGTTTAGAATCCGGCGCAGCACCAGATCGCTGTACCCGGGCACACATCTGGCCGCGATCTCGGCAATATTATTGGTGAAAAAGGCTGACTCCATCCCCGTGTTGCCGCTGCTGCCGATCTCCTCCTTGTCAGCAAGCACCAACAACGCAGTCCGCTCGGGGTTGCTCAGCTCACTCAGCGCGCGCAGCGCAACAAAGGCACAAACACGGTCGTCCTGCCCGTAACCTCCGACGAAACTGCCGTCCAGCCCTACATCCCTGGCAGGCCAGGCCGGAACCAGCTCGATTTCCGCACTGATCAGGTCCTCTTCAGTAATTCCGTACCACTGGTTTAGCTTTTCCAGCACCGCTAGCTTGAAGCGGTCTTTAAGCCCTTCCTCTCCTATGGGAATACCCGCCACTAAAACATTCATGCTCTCTCCGGGTACAGCATCCGCCATTTTTTTGTCCATTTGGTCCTTGGCCAGGTGAGGCAGCAGATCCGATACGGTAAACACAGGCTCACCCGTTTTTTCACCTATTACCACCGGTATAACCCTGCCGTCAACTTTAACAACCACACCGTGCAGCGCCAGAGGCACGGAAAGCCACTGGTATTTCTTGATCCCACCGTAATAGTGCGTCTTTAAAAGTGCCATCCCTTCTTCCTCATACAGGGGCTGCGGCTTTAAATCCAGACGGGGGCTGTCAAGATGGGCGCCGATAATATTTAACCCGTTAACTACCGGGTTTTTCCCAATAACGGCTGCGGTTAAGGACTTACCCCGGTTAGTGGCGTATACTTTATCACCAGGCCTTAACAGGGAAGCTTTTTCAAGGGGGTGAAAGCCTGCCGCGGTGAGGTGTCCCTGTGCTGCCGCCACAGCCTCCCTTTCCGTTTTAGCCGCGTCCAAAAAGGTCTTATAGTCCTCGCAAAAAGCGGCTACAAAGCTTATTTCATTCTGCTGCAACCTGTCCCATGCATTTTGCCGGCGGTAGGCTAATGATTGGGCCGGGTGCTGTTTGACTTCAGTCATCTTCAACCCCTCCGTTTACAACGATTTCTACAACCAATGTCTGCATTTTTACCCGATCCGGTTCTGATTATAAGCGTTATATTGTTTTAACCGTTATAGGCTGATCTGTTTTTCCCGGAGAAGACCCCGGCAGCGGACGGTTAATGGTGTTAAATAAAGGCTCAAAGTAAGGCAGCAGCTTTGATCCCGCAAAAGCATTGCCTTTTGACTGGGTTGTTCCCGGTGTTACCGAACTGCTGCCCGGCAGGGAATCGAGCCGTTGAAAGGGTGACATCAAAGTTAAAACTATCATCACCACGACCAACCCTTTGACCGCTCCACACAAAAGCCCACCCAAACGGTTGAAAGGCCCCAGAAAGGCTATGGCGGCAATCCTGGTAAGGATAAACCCGGCCAGGTTCACCGCCCAAACTATGGCAAGAAGCAGCGCCAGAAAACACAGGTCATTTAATATGGTTGAGGCAAGCGCCGCGGCGGCATAATCAGCGTTATTGCTGAAGGGATAGAGCTGGCCGGCGGCCGGGCTTCCGGTCGAAACAATCTTATCCGGCGTTAGAGACGGAAACGCAGTGCTTTTCAAAGGAAACCAAAAACCGAGAAGTTTTTTGGCCAGCGGCAGGATTATTTCTTCCAGGTTCCACTGGACAGTCAGATATGCAGCCAGATCACGGTAATAAGTGATCGCCACCCCGAAACCAACCAGTATTCCAGCCAACTTTGCCACACTTCCCACTAGACCGTAACGTATTCCCTGCGCGGCGGAAAAGGCCAGTATCGCCAGGATCAACCAGTCCAGCCAGTTCAATATATTTCCCCCATCTAAAATAAGTATATTAATTAATTATATGGAATCCTTAACTTATGTGAAGGGTTTTTTAGCGTTTCCTTAAAAAATATACCAGCGGCCTTACTAAAAGCGCTGCTAAAAGCGCCAGGCCGGCATAACCAAAAAGCGGATATAAAAAACGAACCAGGCTGTCAAAACTGAACGTTGACAGGGGCAGCGCCAGCAAGCAGGCACTCACCCCAACCAATTGATAACGTCTGCCGCCTGCCGGCGCCAGACGGCTGGCAAAGCCGTGCGCGTTGGCGATGGCGGTGGTGAGAATGGCCAGCCAGATTAAGAAGCCCAGCACCCAGCGGCAAGATGGCCCCAGACGGCCGGCTATATAAAGGAGCGGAATCTGGTAGGAAGCTGCCTCCGGCAGATAGGAGCGCTCAGCGGCAGTTACCAGGAATATGGCCAGACCGAGCAGCAAGCCCCCGCATAGTCCCCCCGCCAGTCCTATCCTCAGCGGAACAACCTGGCCCAGTGAAGAAAGAACAGCCACAGGCACAACCATATTATAGGAAACATATAAAAACGCTGCCAGGATCCAGTGACCCGCGACACCACCGCTTATTTGCGAAGGGGTGGGTATCCCCTGGTGACCGCCTCCCAGCAGGGCTGCCAGTGAAATTGCCACCACCGCAAAAAATTTTAAAGGGACCAGGCATACATTAGCACGGAGGACACCCTGTACCCCTCCCATAAGCACCAGTGCGGTCAACGCCGCCACCACCCCTACCCCGAACCTGGCGGGCAGGCCAAAATGCTCACCAAAAACAGCAGCACTGCCGGCCAGCATAACACTCAACCCCCCCAGCAGCATCAATAGATTTAAAATATCCAGCAACGATCCCGCTTTTGGCCCAAGCAAAAAGTCCAATATTTTCTTGTAACTGCCTGACCGCATTTTTATTGAAAAAAGCATTACCAGCATACCCAGATAAGAAAAAAGGACCGTTGCCACAGCCGCGCCAAAAAGCCCGAACCTGCCGTGCAGGGCAAAAAACTGCATGATTTCCTGCCCGGAGGCAAATCCGGCTCCTATTATCGACCCAATATAAGTGCTGATGACCTTGGCCAGCAGCCAGAGGCTTTCCCTGCGCCCGATAATAAACACCGCCTCAAAGTGTGGCTGAAAAACGGGTTCTTTTCAAATACTATGCCTGCTCTGGCCGGCTTCTGACTAAAAATTTTTCCTGTTAGGAATAAAATACCCCCCCTTTGGAAATAAAATATAGTAGTTTTGCTATTTGCAGGAGGTAAAAATGATAGCCCTGAACGGACAAGAGGCAGTTAAAAATCCTGAAAGAACAAGGATTCATGTAGAAGACACGATGGCGGCCAGTAAATTTGCGTGGGATCTGGTTTGCCGCCTTAAAAAATACGGTATCCAAAGCGACAAGCCCAAGGTGTTACTCTGCATTGGCACCGACCGCTCTACAGGAGACTGCCTCGGCCCGCTGATAGGATCAAAAATAAACTCCCAGCAGCAGGATTTTTTCGCGGTGTACGGCACCCTGGAAAATCCCGTTCACGCCAGCAATCTAAAGGATAAGCTTGATGAAATACATAGAAATCATGAGAATCCTTTTATCATTGCCATTGATGCCTGTCTCGGACGGATTGAAAACGTGGGTTGCATTAATCTGGGGGACGGTTCCCTGCAGCCTGGCGCCGGGGTAAATAAAAACCTTCCGCCGGTTGGCCAGGTACACATAACAGGTATCGTCAATGTGGGTGGATTCATGGAATACATGGTTCTTCAGAACACCCGCCTGAATATTGTAATGCGGCTGGCTGACGTAATTGTAAGCGGACTGAGCAAAGCAGTCGCAGAGTTTGCCGGCCAGCAAAGCGCCCAGGCGTTTTAGGGCAGCGAACATATTTTTATCATATGATAGGGGAAACACGGAATGTCCCAAACTTCTGTGTGCCCCCTACCAAAGCTGTCCACTTATGGATTTAAATGCGCGCTTTTAAATCCATAAGAATTTGCTCTGCTGTTTTCCCGCTGGCATCAATGACAGCAGATTTGTCTGTGATATCCTGCATACCCATAACATTCTCGTCCATACCGGTTACTATGTTAGCGTCGATGTTTCCGGCTGCACCGGGTTTTACCACCTTGTAGCCCTCTTTTTCAAGAACACTTTTTATACTGCCCGACAAACCTTCTTCTACTGCGATAACTTTTTCCATTTAAACACTTTACCCCCTTCCACTGTTATTGTTAGGAGGAAGAGGGCCTTTTATTCCTTGCCATCTTTAAGTTCTTTTAATATTTTAACTACTTCTTCGTCACCGGTCTGATCAAAGTTCTCGTAAAACTGGCCTACAGCATAAAAATTGGCAGGCGTGAGCAGGCAGATAGAATGCTCAACTTCCTTTTTCAATATTTCCAGCGTCTCCGGCGGCGCTACCGGAATAGCCAGGATTAATTCACGCGGGCGAAGATTACGGGCCGAGCGGAGGGCTGCCAGCATGGTATAACCGGTAGCGATACCGTCATCCACTACCACAATCTGCTTTCCAGTATAATTCCCACGATTTGCGCTTCCCCTGTAGAGAGACATCCGGCGTTTTATTTCTTCTAATTCGTAGGCCATTATCTCTTTTAACTCTGCGTCGGTAACTCCAAGATGCTCTATCAGGCGGCGGTCAAGGATGGCGGCGCCGTCCTGGGCAATAGCCCCGAGAGCCACCTCCGGATTTTGGGGGGATCCTATTTTCCGCGGGATAATCAGATCAAGCTTCAAGCCCAGCTTTCTTGCCAGTTCAGCGCCCACAACCACACCGCCGCGCGGGATCGCCAGCACTACACCATCCTTCCCGATGCGACCGGCGAGTTTTTCGGCCAATAGTTTACCGGCGTCAGTCCGGTCTTTAAATATCACAGCCATGCCCCTTTCCCGGATGATTATCTCTTTAATTGTTTCCAGCAACGTCAATTTAAAACACGCAGCGGCAGAAAATATTTGGCAGCTTTCGCTTTTGTAAATTATTTCCACACCGCTAAAGCCTTCCTTTTTAATTATCGATAAGAATACAAAAAATATTAGCCCTGTTAGCTAAAATAATATAAAACAAAACAAAAAACCCGAACAGCCGGGTTAAGAGGGGATTATTCTTGGCAGTAAAAAAGCGAGGGGGATGGCGTAAAAAATTGCGGGAAGCAGGTTACCCACTTTTATTTCAACGATATTTAATATGTTTAATCCTATCCCTACTATTAGAAGTCCCCCTGTGGCGCTCATTTCAGCTATTGCAGCCGCGCTCAGAAATCCTTTTACGTGAGCCGCCAGAAGGGTAATGGAGCCCTGGTAAACCAGCACTGGAAAAGCGGAAAAGGCGACACCGGGTCCCATAGTGGAAGCAAACACGATCGCCGATATCCCGTCCAGCGCCGCTTTGGTCAGGAGTATGCCAGGATTGTTGTAAAGTCCGTCTTCAATAGATCCCATTATGGCCATAGCGCCAACACAATAAATCAGACTCGTTGTGACAAACGCCTTACCCATATCTCCCTGCGCGCCGCCCACCTTTGACTCCAGCCATTGGCCCAGGCGTTCAAGTCCGCCCTCAATATTCAGCAACTCACCGGTCAAACCACCGAGCACCAAACTGATTACAACCACAAGCATCTGCCGGGTTTGCAGGGACATCTGCAAACCAATCAAGATAACCGCCAGACCGATCCCCTGCAGGATTGTGCGCCTGACCCGCTCCGGTATCCCTTTTTTAAAAATCATCCCGGTAAGTGTTCCTAAAATAATGGCCGCGGCATTTACAAAAGTACCTACCAATGAATCGACTCTCCTTGAGCAGTTAGTCTGATTTTCCAAAGTATAAAAAGACGTATAAAAAAATGTTTCACGTGAAACATTTCAGGCTATAAGTCGTCACGGTGTGTAACCCGCTTTGCTACGCAACGGAGCAGCTTGTTTCAATACCATGCTTTATGGTGCATACATCTGTTGAATGACATACATGTCGCAGGAGCGGCGCCAGCAGAAAATGAAAATCAGCGATGCAGGTTCGGTTTCAATTTTTCAGTTTGGTCGAAAATGTTTCACGTGAAACATTTTTAAACTTTTTTACCGCTCAGCAACAGATCGAGGATCCTTTTGAGGTCTTTTTCGTCACTAAAATCTATCTCCAGTTTTCCACGCCCACCTGGCAGTTCTTTTACCTTTACCCTTGAGCCAATCAACTTTTTTAACCGTTCTTCGGCCTTGAGCAGGTAGTGAACACGCAAAATTCTGCTTTCCGCTCTTTTTTCTTTTTCTTCAATCATGTCCCTGACGATTTTTTCGGCCTGGCGTACGCTTAATTGTTGTCTGGCTATCTTAAAAGCGGCGGCAAGCTGCTTTTTACTATCGTTTATGGCCAGCAGCGCCCTGGCGTGACCGGCGCTGATCCGGCCTGACGCGATCATATCCCTGATCTCCACCGGCAGCCCTAAAAGCCGGACCATATTTGCTACAAATGGCCTGCTTTTCCCAACTCTGCTGGAAACGTCCTCCTGGGTCAGGTCAAAATCCTCCATCAACTGGCGGTAGGCCGCGGCTTCCTCCAAAGGGTTTAAATCTTCACGCTGTACGTTTTCGATTAAAGCGGCAGCTGTTGCTTCCAGATCCCGGTATTCCTTGATTACCGCGGGAATGCTCTGGTACCCCAGGCTTTTGCAGGCCCGCCAGCGCCTCTCACCGGCAATAAGCTCGTAAAAACCATCTGTCAGCGGCCTTACCACGATTGGTTGAATTACACCATGTTCTTTAATGGAGGAGGCCAACTCATCCAGTTTTTCCTGATCGAACAACTTTCTGGCCTGGCGGGGAGCGGTCCGGATTGTTTCTATGTCTATTTCTTTTAGTATATCCTTTCCCTTGACGTCATCGATCACAACAGGGATCAACGCCTCCAGGCCTTTGCCCAAGCCTCTGCGCTTACTCAATGCCCATCACCTCTTTCGCCAGTTCATAATAAACCTCCGACCCCCTGGAGCGCCGGTCATAAACCATTACCGGCTTACCATGGCTTGGCGCCTCACTCAGCCTCACGTTGCGCGGTACGATAGCTCCGTATACCTTGCCCTTGAAGTGCTTTTTAACCTCATCAACCACCTGGATGGACAGGTTAGTCCTGCCGTCGAACATGGTCAGTAGTATCCCCTCTAAAACCAGGTTTTCGTTCAGATTCTGCTGTACCATGTGAAAGGTGTTGAGAAGTTGTCCAAGCCCTTCCAGGGCGTAATACTCGCACTGGATGGGTATGATCAGGGAGTCGGCGGCTGTAAGCGCGTTTATGGTCAGGAGTCCGAGCGAAGGAGGGCAGTCTATAAAAATGAAATTATACTTGTCTTTGATCTCTGCCAGTGCCTTTTTTAATATTTTTTCCCTTTCAACCTGGCCGACCAGTTCTATTTCCGCACCCGCCAGTTCGATTGTAGCAGGAAGCAGATCGAGATTTTCCACCGCGCTGGGTACTATCACTTCCTGCACCGGCAGTCCGTTGATCAGCGTATCATAAATACATCTTTCAACCGTTCTTTTATCAACGCCTACTCCGGTAGTGGCGTTGCCCTGGGGGTCAATATCCACCAGTAAGACCTTTTGTCCCATAAGAGATAGCCAGGCGCCAAGGTTAACAGCCGTGGTTGTCTTGGCCACTCCGCCTTTTTGGTTGGCTATAGCGATGGTCCTTCCCATGGTTTTCACCCCCAAAGATTTATTTAGCCGCTTTACACTTTTCCACATCCGGTTTTACAGTTCCTGCTCCATATTTAAAATGAATGCCTATTATCTACAATAAACACAAATCTTTTCACAATCAGCGTTTTTATTGTCTTTGTTGTAATAATTGCAAGAAAACCTTGACTAAATTCGGATCAAACTGCGTGCCTGCACATCTCATTATTTCAGCTGTGGCTTCCTCCCGTGACAAAGCTCTGCGGTAGGGCCGATCGTTGGTCATGGCGTCAAAGGCGTCAGCAATGGCCAGGATACGGCATTCCAGCGGAATTTCTTCCCCTTTGAGCCCCTGCGGATAGCCCTGACCGTCCCACCATTCGTGGTGTTTCAGGATCCATCCGGCTATGGGAACCAAATCGGGGTTGGACTGGGCAATACGGTGACCAATCTCACTGTGCCTCTTCATTTCAGAGAACTCATTAGAAGTCAGGGGACCGGGTTTAAACAAGATGCGGTCCGGTATGCCCACCTTGCCAATATCATGAAACTTCGCCAGCAGCCGCAGGTCGGCCAAACTGCGCTCCGGCAGCCCGATGGCGGAGGCCAGAGCTTCAACCAGTTCCTGCAGCCGTTCCGCATGCCCTTCTGTAATATAGTCCCGCACCTCGAGCGCTTTCATTAAGGTCTGAACGATGGCGCTGCGCGCACTTTGGCCGCAGTGCAGTTTCTCCCGGTACATGTTGTTGTCCGCTTCTTTAAAAACTTCGCTGAGGCTGCCCTTTGTTTTGCCGCTCATAGAAAACCCTATAGACATGCTCAACGGGGGAACCGCTCCGTCAGCATTATATTTTCCAACTTCCTCTTTAATCCTCTGTGACGCCTTTTCAATGATCATTTCATCACCATCCGGCAGCAGGACGGCAAACTCGTCGCCTCCTATGCGTGCGACCATGTCTCCTTCACGGAAACATTCCCTGATGATTCCGGCGGCAGCCATCAGCAGCCTATCACCCGCCTCATGCCCGAGGGTGTCATTGACAAGCTTTAAACCGTCTATGTCACAAACCAGCATACCGACACGCATATCGCGTTTTCCTTCCAAACGCCGCATTTCTTCCTCAAAGAAAGCACGGTTGTACAGACTGGTAAGGGCGTCGTGCAAACTGAGGTATTTCAACTGCTCTTCCGCCCGCTTTCGATCTGAAATATCCAGGAAGGAAGCCACGCTCCTTTTTGAACCTGGAATTAAAGCTATATTTACAAGACATTCTCTAATACCACCGTCCCTACTAACAAACGTGAATTCATATGTCCTCGGGGCGGCATACTGGTTGATCCTTCGCAGGCGATGATGTTTAAGCATTTTTTCCAGATCATCTTTTGCCACAAATTCCGTCCAGCTTTTTTCCCCCTCTATTTCTTCTCTCGAATACCCGGCTGTTGATGAAAACACTGTATTAGCCAGGAATATGGTTGTGTCTTCCTCAACTATTATCATCGCGGTCCCTGTGTTTTCGAAAATAGTCCTATAATTAGCTTCCGATTCGCGCAGTGCTTCTTCCACTTGTTTGCGCCTGGTGATATTACGCGCGATTCCCTGGATATTTGTTATTTCACCCTCCTCCCAGAGTAAGTGGGTACGGACTTCCAGGTGTATCTTCGCTCCGCTGGCGGTTAAAATTTCCGATTCATACGGTTGAGCCTCGGCCAGGTCTGTCTTTTTTTCCAAAGCCCTGGCCAGTAAACCCCTGGCATATTTTAAGCTTTCCGTTGTCAGCAAATCCGCCAAAGACATTTTTGTGAGTTCTTCCTTCGTATAGCCAATTACGAAGCTTGCAGCCTTGTTAACGGATGTTATTTTGCCTTTTAAATCGCTGGTAAAAATTATGTCATTGGCGTTCTCGTACAGGTTCATATACCTGGCCTGGGCTTTTAGGAGAGACTCCTCCGTCTTTTTCCGGGCAGAAATGTCACGCACAACCGCCAGGACGCACTCCTTCCCGCCGATCAGAGCTTTCTTTAAATTTACCTCTGTCCAAAAGAGCCGCCCCTCACTATCTTTAGAAAGCCACTCAAAAAGCTGCGGCTCACCGCCTGCCGCTTTCTCCAGCTTCGAGTGCGCAATTTCCATTGTGAATAAAGGCTCACCGGCAACAATACTGACCAACTGGGCTTTTATGGTCTCTTCCCTGCTATAACCATACATATCGCACACTTTTTGATTAACGTCAACAATTTTTCCGGTGGTCAGTTCGTGGACAAAAATGCCCTCATTAACCCCATTGAAGATAGATTGATAATTTTCTTCAGAGGTTGCTTTCTGTATGGCGGACTCGGTCAATCGCTGCGTAGCCACGAAAAAGCCTATAGTAAGAACAGACAGGCAGAAGGTGATGATGACCCCTAAAAGTCCGGCCGGCCTTGTTTTATCCAGCGGCGCTAACAGAACTATTGACCAACCCCCGGGGCTGACCAGCTTGCGATTGACAAGAAAACGCTGATCGGCATATACTACATCCGCTCCATTAGATACCTCCTGCAAAGACATGGTTTGAAACGGCCCCGCACCGAACTGCCTGGATTCTGTCAGTTCTTTTTGTGTACTCTCTTCCAGAGGCCAAAGGCCTTTATAAAGCATGTCCGGACGGCTGGATAGAAACACTATCCCGTGAGGATCGATATAGAAACAATAAGGGTATTGTTTGAAACCAAGTTCCACACTTTCTACTTTTCTTTTAATTACAGCGACCCCGACAACGCGCCCGCTCATTACCGGGTAACTGACATAGTAGCCCCGCTCCCCCGATGTTAAACCCAGGGCGTAATAACTTCCGGCGTTCCCGGTCATAGCTTGTTTGAAATATGGGCGAAATCCGTAGTTGTTTCCGACATAGCTGTCAGGATCATTTCTGTTTGATGAAGCTATAACGGTACCCTTTTCATTTAACAAATAACAGACCGGCGCATCCAAAGCCTCGTTAAACCGGTCAAGGATGAAGTTGGCCCGGGCAATATTTTGTTCCCCGCCATCCAGCAAAGCCGGTAAAACTTCGGTGGATGACGCTATAGACATTACCGCGTGATTTGTCTCTTTCATCTGGTCTTGTAAGTGGTTGGCTAACGCGTTTATATTGTTGACGCTTTCATTCATTAAATCCGTGCGGGCGTTCTGACTTAAATAACTGGTCGCAGCCAGGCCAAGGCTAAGGATAAACAACAGTATAATCACGAAACGCGCAGTGTATTTGGCACGTACTCTCTGGAAATCCAGGCCTGTTTCAGTGCCAATAAGTTCCTGTGAGTATCTCCAGACAGCTACTGTAGTCCAGACTATAAAAAGGCCGCGGATATACTGGATGTGAAAGCCAAGCGTATTGTAAAAGATATGGGAGTTTATAATATTCGACGGGAAAAATGGCGACGGAGGCACCGCCAGGAATGCGGTTGCAGCAAAAAGAGCGAATGATACACTTCCCGACTCCAACCAGCGGCGGGCACGCCTGTTGTTCTTTTTGGAAGCCAGATGCAGGGCCAGCGCCGCCCAGAGTCCGCCTCCAAGCCCCAGCACATACTGGGCCATGGTTGCTAAACCCGCCGGGCCGGACAGGCCCCCCAGGGCTACCAAGGCCAGGAGAAGAACCAGAATCCACCTTCCTGGCTTCTTTACTCCATCTTTAATAAACACGGCCCGCCCGAACGCTGCCAGGAACACCAGGGATACAATAAGTAAGCCTGCTTCTATGTAAGAAAATGAAAGCATAGACGTTTTGCGGGCTGAAAAATGATGCAGCCATTCATATAAACCATGGGCGATACTAAAAAAACTCAGCCCAATCCAGGGCAGGCGTTGTTTTTCGGATCTGCTCATAGCTAAACACACGGCCGCCAGCATAACAAAGGCCAGGCCGTATAAAAAATAAATATAATCCATCTGCCAGCCCAGCGCTTGATTCATAAATAAGCCCCCGACACAACCCGCATAATCAAACCTAATTCTATATTCGACAAAATCTTTCCTTTATTGAATTAAATTTCATTAAGGAACGGGGACACACCTCAACAGATGAATGGGGACACACCTCTATTTTGAGCCTGGCTTTGTAGCTGAGGAATGTCCCCGATTAAACTACAAATAAAATAAACCGCCTCGGGTAGGGAAGCGGTGAGTTTAAGCGGAATGGGACACACAAAAAGCGGAACGGGGACACACCTCTGTTTTAGGTATTCCTTTATTGACGAGGAATGTCCCCGATTAAAGGGCTGAGGAATGTCCCCGATGGAATGGCTCTGATTAAAAAAGAGTTGTTGGGGGGGACAGATGATTATAAAGGGTTTTTCGTGGGAATACCAGCGCGGCGCGGGTATTTTGCGGGAGAAGATTTGATCTTCCTGATTAGAACGATACTTCTTTCCTCACCTGTGAGCGGGAGACTCAGGTTCACGGTCTTTTCCAATGCCCCTCCCAGAACCGCTATGGCCTTTTCCGCTCTTTTGATTTCTTCCTCCGTCCGCGGGCCTTTCATGGCTATGAAAAGGCCGTCTTCTTTGAGGGGAGGCAGGCAGTACTCCGCCAGCACCCCCAGATTCGCCACAGCCCTGGCCAGCACGCGGTCATATTTTCCCCTGTAATCTTTGTTTCTGACAAGATCCTCGATTCTAGTGTGAAACGCTTCGATTTGCTCCAACCCAAGCCCTTTTATTGCCTCTTTTAGGAAATTAACTCTTTTGTCAAGTGAGTCTGCCAGGGTTACCTTGAGGTCGGGGCGGCATATTTTTATAGGAATACCGGGCAGGCCCGCTCCTGAGCCCACATCCAATATACTCATGTTACGACCGAAAGGAGCGGCTTTCAGGCAGGTCAGCGCATCGATAAAGTGTTTAACAGCAACATCTTTTTCTTCAACAATAGCTGTAAGATTTATTTTTTTATTGGTTTGAACAATCATCAGATAATATTTTTCAAACTGCTGAAGTTCTTTTTCTGAAAGTTCAATACCCAGCTCGGCAGCGCCGGCGGACAGGGTGTCCGTTAAAATGCTCATATTCCACCTTTATTGACTGTCTTCTGAATTCTGTATTCTGTCTTCTTTACTTCTATGTCGCCGTTTTTGTTCCAGGTAGATCAGCAGCACCGATATATCAGCCGGCGTAACCCCGGCTAATCTGGCAGCCTGGCCGATGGACTCAGGCCGGTACTTCGCCAGCTTTTCCCTGGATTCCAGGCGAATACCCTTAACCTGGCCGTAGTCCAAGTCACGGGGTATCTTTTTTTCCTCCAGCTTCTTAAAGCGGTCCACCTGTGCCTGCTGTTTTTTGATATACCCTTCGTATTTAATCTGGACCTCAACCTGTTCCCGGACTTCCCCCGGCAGTTCAGGCTGCATTAGGGGCAGCCGCAGCAATTGTCCATAGCCAACCTCGGGACGGCGCAGCAATCCGGCCAGGGAAGCGCCCTGCTGGGGCAGCGCGGAGCTGTTCATTTCTTTCAGAACCTTTTTAATCTCTTCGGTAACAGGAACCATGGTCCGCTCCAGCCGGTCCTTTTCCTCTTCAACAAGGTTTTTCTTTTTTTCAAACATTTTATATCTTTCAGCCGAGACCAATCCGATCTGGTAACCTTTATCGGTCAGCCTCAGATCAGCGTTGTCCTGTCTTAAAAGCAGCCTGTATTCCGCCCGCGAAGTGAGCATCCGGTACGGCTCGTCTATTTCACTGGTAATCAGGTCGTCTATCATCACACCCGTATAAGCGTCTGCCCTGGTCAGGGTAAACGGATCGCCTCCTTTGATATAAAGAGCGGCGTTAATTCCTGCCATTATCCCCTGAGCGGCCGCTTCTTCGTAGCCCGAGGTACCGTTAATCTGCCCCGCCGCGAAAAACCCCGGCAGATCTTTCGCTTCCAGCCAGAGAGTTAACTGGGTGGGTATTAAGTAGTCATACTCAATGGCATAGCCGACCCTCATTATTTCTACTTTTTCCAGCCCCGGCATGGTGCGGAGCATAGCTAACTGCACGTCTTCCGGCAAACTTGTGGCCATGCCCTGCACATACATCTCAGTGGTGTTTCTGCCTTCCGGCTCTATAAAAACCTGGTGGGCCGGTTTGTCTGAAAACCTGACCACCTTTGTTTCAATTGAAGGGCAATAGCGCGGCCCCATACTCTGGATAGATCCTGTATAAAGCGGCGCCCTGTACAGGTTTTCGCGAATAACCCGGTGGGTTTCCTCTGTAGTATAAGTCAGCCAGCAGGGCAGCTGTTCCCGGTGTGTAATATATGACATAAATGAAAAATTGTGGGTTTTTTCATCGCCCGGCTGGATCATCATCCGGCTGAAATCTATACTGCCACCGTCAACCCTTGCCGGTGTGCCGGTTTTAAAACGGCCCAGCCGCAAACCCAGATCAACCATACTGTCGGACAACCCGACAGACGGAAATTGTCCGTTTGGCCCCCCCGGATATGAGAGGTCGCCGATAATTATTCTGCCCTTCAGGTAAGTGCCCGTGGTCAGCACCACAGCCCTGGCTTCAAACCTGGCTCCCGTGCTGGTGACGACGCCGCAAACCTTTCCTTGCTCAACCAGCAGCCTTTCCACCGTTGCCTGTTTCAAATCAAGCAGCGGCTGCCGCTCGAGAACCTGCTTCATGCCGGCCTGATAAAATTTCTTGTCTGCCTGCGCCCGCAAAGCGTGCACAGCGGGCCCTTTAGCCGTGTTTAAAAGCCGCATTTGTATAGAATTCCGGTCGGTGTTCAGGCCGATCTCGCCGCCTAAAGCGTCAACTTCGCGCACCAGGTGCCCTTTAGCCGGGCCTCCCACAGCCGGGTTGCAGGGCATCAGGGCAACATTGTCCATGTTTAAGGTAAGCACACAGGTGCGGCAGCCCAGCCTGGCCGAGGCAAGGCCCGCTTCACAGCCGGCATGTCCGGCGCCGACCACCACAACATCATATTTTCCCGCAAAATATTCCATGAAAAAGTTTCACTTCCCACTACAAAAATCGGCGAATATCCTGTTTAAAAGGTCTTCCGTAACCGCCGCCCCGGTTATTTCCCCTAGTGCTTCCCAGGCCGCCCGGATATCAATGGCAACCACGTCCACGGGTACACTCCTTTTAATTTCAGCCACAGCTTCTTCCAGGTGTCTGGCCGCTGTTTCCAGGGCTTGCTTGTGTCTTGCGTTGGTCAGCAGCACCTCGTCGGTTCCGGTCAGATGTCCACCCATTACCATTTCAAAAATTTTTTCTTCCAACTCACTAAGGCCGGTTCCTTCTTTGGCTGAAATCCTTAGTACAGGTCTTCCCGCCGCAAGCCCGGCCATATTTTCCACACCTATCTTTTTCTCTGAAAGATCATCCTTATTAACAAGAAAAATTGCTTTTTTATCTCCCACGTAGCTGATGATATCCAGATCTTCCTCAGCCAGGCCCCTGCCGGCGTCCAGCAACACCAGTACCAGGTCAGCCCTGCAGATCATCTCACGTGTTTTTTCCATCCCGATCTTTTCTATAATGTTTTCCGTTTCATGCAGTCCAGCCGTGTCTATTATCTTCAGCGGGATACCACGGATGTTGATAATTTCTTCAATAATATCCCTGGTCGTGCCAGGTATATCAGTGACGATGGCCCGGTTTTCCCTGAGCAGGGCGTTTAAGAGAGAAGACTTGCCAACATTGGGCCGCCCGATGATTATGGTTCTGATACCTTCCCGGTAGATCTTTCCCGCCTGGGCTCCCTTGATCAGATCTTTGATCTGCTGGATCAGTTCACCGCTTAATTGGATCAATTCTTCTCCGGTCGATTCTTCCAGGTCATCCTCTGGAAAGTCAATATTGGCCTCAACCTGGGCCAAGAGCCCCAAGAGCCTGTCCTGTAAAACTGAAATTTTCCTGGACAGATTCCCGCTTAACTGCGCCACCGCCAGTTTTAGCCCGGCTTCTGTTTGCGCGCGGATCACATCCACAATAGATTCGGCCTGGGCTAGGTCTATTCTGCCGTTTAAAAAGGCTCTCAGGCTGAATTCGCCAGGCCTGGCCAGACGGGCGCCGGCGTCTAAAACCAGTTCCAGGATTTTCTTCGTTGGCACTATCCCGCCGTGACAGTTGATCTCTACAATGTTTTCCCTGGTATAGGTGTGCGGCGCTTTCATATACCCGACCAGAACCTCGTCCACAGGTTTACCCGCCTGGTCATAAATATGACCGTATATTAACCTGTGTCCTCCCGCGGCGCTCCATGCTTCTTTCTTTGACTTAAATATTTTTTTAGCAATATCAACCGCTGCAGGACCGCTCAGCCGCACTATGCCTATTCCCCCCTCGCCAAGGGGAGTAGAAATTGCCGCTATGGTATCTTCCAACAAATTTAAGCCCTCCGGCCAAAATGTTTTTAAAACCCAGCAAGTTCAAGACCTGCTGGGTTTGTGTTTATTTCTTGGGGGATATTATTATTTTGCGGTAAGGTTCTTCCCCTTCACTAAAAGTGTAAATGTCATCTCTTCCCTGCAGGGTTGTGTGAATGATTCTTCTTTCCTGCGAGCTCATTGGTTCCAAAACTACGTTGCGCCCTCTTTGCCTGGCTTTGTCCGCAAGCTTAAGGGCAAGTTTTTGCAGGGTATTCTCACGCCTGTTGCGGTAACCCTCTATGTCAATAATAATTTTTTTTCTTATTTCCTGATTTTTATTTACAGAAAGGTTAACCAGATACTGCAGCGCATCAAGTGTTTCCCCGCGCCTGCCGATCAAAATACCCAGGTCGTTTCCTTCAAGGTCAACAAGCAAAGCTTTCTCATTTTCGGTTGTTTTTATTTCCACTTCAAGGTCCATTGACCGGAATATTTTTTTCAGTAAATTGCAGGCCTTTTGAGAAGGGCCTTCTTTTAATATAACCTTCACTCTGGCCTGTTTCACCTTTATAAACCCTAGTATTCCCTTTGAAGGTTCTTCTAAAACTTCTACTTCGACACCTTCCCTGGCAGCACCTAATTCTTTAAGGGCCAGCTCGACAGCTTCATTTACGGTTTTTGCTGTTGTTTCGACAATTTTCACTTCCCGCCAGCCTCCCCTTTAATGGCAACTGTTTGTTTGTTGACGAAGTACTGCTGGACAGCGCTGGCCACGTTAAAAGTCGCCCAGTATAGTGCGAGCCCGGCCGGAACCGTAGCGGATATCCAACCGATAAACACAGGCATGGTGTACAGCATCATCTTCTGAGTCGGATCAGTTGAATTGGTGGTCAGTTTGGACTGCAGGTAAGTTGTAACGCCGGCTAAAACCGGGAGAATATAAAATGGGTCCTTGTCGCTGAGATTTTGTATCCAAATAAAACTGGCGTGGGCTACGTTTTCATAAGGAAAACTAAAAAGTGAGCGATACAAAGCAATCAGGATCGGCATCTGGATTAAAAGCGGCAGACAACCGGCGGCAGGATTGACATTGTTTTCTTTATAAAGCTGCATGACCTGTTCCTGCGCCTTTTTCGGGTCCTTGCTTTTCCATTTATCCTGGATCTCTTTTATTTTCGGCTGCAGCTGCTGCATCGCCAGCATGGACTTCATCTGCTTTTGCGTTAACGGGTAAAGAACCAATTTAATAACTATGGTCAGCAGAATAATCGCCAGCCCGTAATTTGGCAAACCTATGGCTGCAGTAAAGTTGTAAAGCAGGTTTAATAGCCAGGTCATCCCATCGACAATGGCGTTAAAGATCTCCAAACGGCTTCCCGCCTCCTTTTAAGGCCTCAAAGTCCCAGATGTGCAATTTATACCGGGTCGTAACCTCCCGGGTGAAAAGGGTGACATTTTGATATCCTGATTACAGCCATCCACACCCCTTTATATACACCGTGTTTTTCCACAGCTTGCATGGCATAATGAGAGCAGGTGGGATAAAAACGGCAGGAAGGTGGTTTAAGAGGTGATATGAACAACTGGTATAGCCTGATTAATGTAAGAAAAACCTTTTTCATAAGAATAATCACCTGATATAAACTTTTTTTAACAGCTTTAACAAGCTTTCCTCAACCTGCTGGTATTTCAAACTGTCATTGTGGCGGCGCGCCAGCAAGACTATATCAAAACCACCGGTAAATTGCTTGCTGTTAATCCTGCATGCTTCCTTGAACAATCGCCTGATCCGGTTTCTCTTAACCGCATTGCCAATTTTTTTGCTTACGGTAAAACCAAACCGGCAATCAGCTGAATTATTCGCTAAAAAATATAGCACCAGGTGACGATCGGCTACCGACTTCCCCCGGCTATACACGTTTTTATAATCCTTATTTTTTTTAAGAACAGTAAGGACGCTCATTTAATCCTCTTTAAAGGCTGCTTTTTAACCCCACTCCACTAAACTATTTTGGAGAATCATATCTAAAATATCTAGATACTCCCACTATATAATTATTGCCCGGAGTTAATACCGGATATACATTTGCAGCTCATTATTTATAAAGGCCACCTATTTTAGCGGCCTCACGCAGACAACCTTTTTCTACCTTTTATTCTCCTTCTCTTAAGCACATTGCGTCCGTTAAGGGTAGACATCCTTTTCAGGAATCCATGAACTTTTTTGTGCTTACGCGCCTTTGGCTGGTAAGTTTGCTTCAAAAACCACACCTCCTTTGTGTCCGGTTAACATATATTGAAAGTCAGTAAATAGGCACACACAAACCATTATATAACAATCAATTTTTGACGTCAAGGAACAACTGTAGAAGCCCTAAGCCCTTATATTATATAAAAAGCCTGTTGATAACTTAAGCAAAATTTGGTATCATTTTATTGCTGATAAGAGTACCGCATTTTTTTATACAGCTTGTCCACAGTGTTTTTAATAAAAAGTGATCATATCTGTTAATATCTTAATCTACCCCTAAAATCACCTCCAAGTAAAAGGAGGATTTTTTAGGGGTGCAAGTATTTTTAAGATTCAGGGGGTTTACCGTGGTCAGAAGTGAAGTCCTTAAACTCTGGGAACAAGCCCTTAAAATTTTGGAAAAGAAGCTTAATAAAAATTCTTTCGACACCTGGCTTAAACCCCTCATACCGCTTGGCTGTCACGAAAGCACTATTATTATAGAGGTGCCGAACAATTTTTCCCGCGGTTGGCTCAGTGACCGGTACGCACCTCTATTAAAAAATGTGATCCAGGATATTATTAAACAAGATATAGGCATACAATTTCTCCTTTCCAGTGAGGTTCCTCATATGGAAAACAGCCAGCCTCAAAAAAATATTGAAAAGGCGCCGCACGAAAAAATGCGTGAAGATTTTTCCTCTATTACCTTAAACCCCAAGTATACTTTCGATACTTTTGTTGTGGGCAACAGCAACAGGTTTACCCACGCCGCCTGCCTGGCAGTTGGAGAGGCGCCGGCCAGAGCTTACAACCCCCTGTTTATATACGGCGGCGTTGGCTTGGGCAAGACTCACCTGATGCACGCCATCGGCCAGTTTATCATGTCAAATAATCCTAAAATGAAAGTTTTCTACGCCACCTCGGAAAAATTTACAAACGAACTTATTAATTCAATTAGAGATGACAAAACTGTTGATTTCAGAAATAAATACCGCGGCATGGACATTCTGCTGGTGGACGACATACAGTTTCTGGCGGGAAAAGAACGCACCCAGGAAGAGTTTTTTCATACTTTCAACACTTTATATGAAGCAAACAAGCAAATAATTATTTCAAGTGACCGTCCTCCCAAGGAAATTCCCACATTGGAAGATCGTCTGCGCTCCCGCTTTGAATGGGGCCTGATCACCGACATTCAACCGCCGGATCTGGAAACAAGGATTGCCATTCTGCGTAAAAAAGCACAACAGGACGACCTTTCAGTGCCTGATGATACGCTTGTTTATATAGCAAATAAAATCCAGTCAAATATCCGCATTCTGGAAGGCGCTTTAAACCGAGTCATCGCCCGTGGTTACCTGAACGGAGAGGAAATAAACCCGGAAATGGCCGCGGAAGTTTTAAAAGATATTATTCCCACCAACAAGCCCAGACCTGTTACTGCTGAGTTGATTCAAGAAATAGTAGGTAATTTTTACAATATACGCATCGAAGATTTTAAAGCCAAAAAAAGAAACCGGGCTATATCATTTCCCCGCCAGATTGCCATGTACCTGTCGAGAGAATTGACCGACCTTTCGCTGCCACAAATAGGAAAAGCTTTTGGCGGACGTGACCATACCACCGTCATTCACGCCCATGACAAAATCAATAATGAATTAAACGAAAACGGAGTCCTGCAGGAAGCGGTCAAAGATTTAATAGAACTGATTAAAAAAAGCTAACAGCATAGTGTATGAAAAGTTTCTTTTTTTGTGGGTTATTTATTTGTTGAGTAAAAAAATTTTTTTTATAGTTTTTTACTCAACAAACTTATAAACACACTTTTTCAGTGCAAAAACACTTGACCGCATACATTATCAACATAATCACAGCTATTACTATTACTACTGTTTAAAAGATCTATAATAATACCAATAATGATAGGAGCAAGCAAAATGAAGTTTGCGTGCGACAAAGAAAATTTACTTACCGCTGTTCAGATAGTGCAAAGAGCGGTATCCCTGAAAAACCCTTTACCCATACTGGGCGGCATAAAATTTGAAACGGAAAATGAAAGAGTTGTCCTTTCTGCCACCGACCTTGAGATGGGAATTCGCTGCTCTTTTAACGCCGAAATAACGGAATCAGGCAGTTCTGTTCTGCCAGCCAAGGTTATATCAGAGTTAATCAGACGTCTGCCCGACCTGCCTATATTTATTGAATCAGATTCACTAACCGGAAGCACAACAGTGAAGTACGGCCAGTCCGAGGCCAGTATAAACGGCTACCCGGTCGAAGAATTTCCTGATTTTCCAATGCCGGAAAGTGAGATCAAATTCATTTTACCGGGCGCTGTTCTGAAAGACATGGTAAGACAAGTCGTATACGCGGCTGCCACAGATGAAAACCGCCCTGTTTTTACAGGTGTCCTGCTGGAAGCCGGTGGCGGTGAAATGAGCATGGTGGCTACCGATACCCACCGTTTAGCCTGGCGTAAGATTAACCTGGAAGAGTATCAAGATTTAAATATAAATTTAATCATTCCTGGCAAAACTCTAAATGAGTTGGTTAAGATCAGCGGTTCAGCTGAACAAAATATTCAAATTACGGTTACTGAAAATCAAGTACTTTTTAATAACGGTGACGTATGCCTGATATCCCGCCTGATCGGCGGTCAATTTCCTAATTACCGTCAGGTTATTCCGGGCGAATATATTTCGCGGATAAGGGTGTCCACAAGAGAACTGGCGGAAGCTACAGAAAGGGCGGCTCTTCTGACCAGAGACGGCTCACCTATTATCAGGCTGAAAATCAGTGACAACACCCTGGTGGTTTCTGTTAATACAGAGGCCGGGCGCGTACGTGAAGAAATTCCTATCTACCAGGAAGGTGAACCGCTCCAGTTTGCTTTCAATGCCAGATACCTGAGCGATGCGCTTAAAATGATCGGCAGTGAGGATGTGAATATAGAATTTACCGGTCCCTTAAGCCCAGGAATTTTAAGACCGGTTTCGGATATAGAGTATCTTTCCCTTTTACTGCCGGTACGTTTGCGTGATGAGTAATTTTTTTACTGTACAGGAGTTGGCCGTATGCAGCGGTTCGCAGCAACAGACAGATTGGTTAAAGTGCCGGTGAAAGGTGAAATAAGACTGGACCGGTTTTTAAAGTGGTCGAATATATCAGCAACAGGCGGTCAGAGCAAGATCTTGATCATGACCGGCGAAATTAAAGTAAACGGCGAGGTTGAAAAAAGAAGAGGAAGATTGCTCCGGGAGGGAGATATAATACAATTTAAAGAAACTGAATATTTTGTTTTTTATCCAGGCGGGGAGTGCTAGTTTTGTATCTGAAGAGGTTGTCATTAACCAATTTTAGAAACTATGAGCAACTGGATCTGGAACCAGATCAGTTTTTTAACGTTATTTATGGTCCCAATGCCCAAGGCAAAACAAATATTCTGGAGTCAATTTATTTTACCAGTACAGGGAAGTCTTTTAGGACAGCGAAAGAAATTGAGATTATACGCTGGGAAAACAATTTTTCCAGTGTGAACAGTATGTTGGAAACAAACAGCCGCCAGATAGAAGTACGCATATTGTTAAAACCGGGAAAAAAAATCATAGAGGTTAACGGTGTTCAAACACACGGTCAACCGCTGGGTTGGCCGGGAGTGGTTTTGTTCACTCCGGACGATCTGGTTATGATTAAAGGGTCGCCACAGGAAAGGCGGCGCTTTTTAGATCTGGAGATAGGCCCTTTTAACCCGCAGTACAGCCATTATCTCAGTCTTTACAACAGGGTGCTGTCCCAGCGCAATAACTTGCTCAGGGAAATAAAAGAAAAAAGAGTAAAAAGTGACGCTCTTGATGTATGGAATGAACAGCTTTGCCGGTATGGAGCAAAACTGCTTTTTATGAGAATTGAGTTATTAAAATCTCTCAGCCCTTATTTTAACAATATCCACAATGATATAACCGGAGGAACGGAGAAACTTGAACTGAGGTATCTTTCGTCTTTAAAATTAGGCGGTATCTCAGCTGAAGAACAAATCTACCATCAGTTTACCAGGGAGCTTGAAGCGACAGAAAATGAAGAAATTAACCGGGCTCAATCACTGATTGGTCCGCACAGGGACGATCTGGCAGTGCTGATAAACGGAGTGGACGCCAGGATCTACGGGTCCCAGGGACAGCAAAGGACGGTCGTTTTATCTATAAAAATTTCCCTGATCATGAATTGGTATAAAGAAATAAATGAATACCCAATTTTACTTTTGGACGATGTTCTTTTTGAACTTGATCACAGCCGGCAAGAAGAACTTTTTAAGAGGATTAAAGGAGTGGTACAGACTTTCGTCACATCTACCGGCAAAAACAAGCAGGATTTTGAAAATATTTTTTCAGGCCGGTACTTTGGCGTTAAGTCAGGTAAAATAATTAATTTTTAGGAGGAATAGCATGTTTCTGCATCTTGGAGGAGACGTGGTAGTTTCAAAAGAAGATATTATCGCTATTCTGGATATGCGCACCAGGCAGGCGCCCATCACCAAAGAATTTATTGAAATCGCCAGGGACGAGGGTTTTATTAAAAGCATTTATGACCAGGAAAAAGAGAAATCCTTTGTCATCACTACCAAAGATATCTACATGTCTCCGATTTCATGCATAACCCTGAAGAAGAGAGCGGAGAGTTTTTTGGATTTTTAACAGTACACGGCTAAAAATAAATTTGCAAAAATTTGATGTAATAGTCTGTTTGTGTTAATATTACCAATTGATGTTTTAAAAGGGGTGATGGTAGATTGTCCGATGCGAATAAAAACAACCGTTATGGAGCAGAAGAAATCCAGGTTCTGGAAGGGCTGGAGGCTGTAAGGAAGCGCCCCAGCATGTACATAGGGAGCACAAGCGCCAGGGGGCTGCACCACTTGGTATATGAAGTGGTCGATAACAGTATAGATGAGGCCATGGCCGGCTTCTGCAACCGGATTGATGTTCTTATAAACGAAGATAATTCTATAACCGTTATTGATAACGGCCGGGGGATACCTGTCGACACCCAGCCTCAAGTAGGCCGGCCCGCGGTTGAAGTAGTGCTGACCATGCTGCACGCCGGCGGCAAGTTTGGCGGCGGGGGCTACAAGGTATCCGGCGGCCTGCACGGTGTGGGCGTCTCTGTGGTCAACGCCCTTTCCGAATGGCTGGAGGTGGAGGTCAGAAGGAACGGCAATGTTTACAGCCAAAGATATGAACAGGGAGCGCCCGTTACCGAGTTAAGCATTATTGGGAAAAGCAAAAGCAACGGAACTAAAGTGAGCTTTAAACCCGATCCGGAGATTTTTGAGGAACTGGAGTTCAGCCAGGAAACTCTCGCCCAACGGCTAAGGGAACTTTCTTTCCTGAACGCTGGCGTTAAAATAGTTTTCAGGGATAAACGGTCCGACCTTGAAGTAATATATCAGCACGAAGGCGGAATCAAAGATTACGTCAAATATCTGAACAAAAATAAAACCCCGCTGCACAGCAAACCGATTTACTTCCAGAAACAGCGGGAAGAGGTTATGGTGGAAGTGGCCCTGCAGTACACCGACTCTTATAACGCGGACAGTATATTTTCTTACGCCAACAATATCAACACCATTGACGGAGGAACGCACGAGGCTGGTTTTAAAGCGGCGTTGACCAGGATTATTAATGATTATGGGAAAAAATACAACCTGCTTAAGAACGGTACCAGCAATCTCTCAGGTGAGGATATCAGGGAAGGACTCACAGCCATTATCAGCGTAAAAGTACCGGAGCCACAGTTTGAGGGACAGACCAAAACAAAGCTGGGCAACAGCGAGGTCAGAAGCATTGTTGATTCGGTCATGGGGGAAGGGCTGGGGACATTCCTGGAGGAAAATCCTCCTATAGGCAAGCGCATTCTGGAAAAATCACTCAACGCCTCCAGGGCGCGTGAGGCGGCGCGCAAGGCCAGGGAGCTCACCAGGCGCAAAAGCGCCCTGGAAAGCTCAACCCTGCCAGGCAAGTTGGCTGACTGTTCGGACCGGGACCCCGCCAACACAGAGTTGTATCTGGTGGAGGGTGACTCGGCGGGCGGCTCCGCCAAGCAGGGCCGTGACAGGCGCTTTCAGGCCATCCTGCCCCTGCGGGGAAAAATATTAAACGTAGAAAAGGCCCGCCTGGACCGAATCCTGGGTAATGAGGAAATAAGGTCTATGATCACAGCCCTGGGGACCGGGATCAGCGAAGAATTTGATATATCCAAAGCCAGGTATCACAAGGTAATCCTGATGTCTGACGCGGACGTTGACGGCGCGCATATCAGGACGCTGCTGCTGACTTTCTTTTACCGTTATATGCGCCCGCTGGTGGAGGCCGGCTATGTTTTCATTGCCCAGCCGCCCTTATACAGGGTGAAGAAAGGCAGAAGTGAAATATATATTTACGACGACGCGGAGCTGGAAAAACACTTGACCAGGACCGGCAGGGAAGGAATTTCCATACAGCGCTATAAAGGTTTGGGTGAAATGGACGCGGTGCAGCTCTGGGAAACAACGATGGACCCTGAAAGCAGGACGGTGATGCAGGTGTCCCTGGAAGACGCCATTGAATCTGATGCCATCTTTTCCATGCTGATGGGGGACAGGGTAGAGCCGCGCCGGGATTTTATTCAAGAAAACGCCCTGGCCGTACGCAATTTGGATGTGTAAAAAATAATTAAAAAACCTATTATCACACACAAACAGTTAGAGCAACCACTCTAACTGTTTTTTTTGAAAAATATTTTTTCACCCTGTTTTTATACATAGATTCGACAAATTATTCCAGACAGTACATGTTAATATAAGTTATACGTTCCAAAGCGAAACTTTATTTAAAAAAACAGGGGGAGGACCAGTGAAGAAAAATATTTTTCTAAGTTTTTTTGTTTTTTTCACCATTCTGAGCATACCAGCCGCTGTTGAGGCGTCCTCAATGAGAATGAGGGTTAACGGGGTAAAATGGGATGTCCCCCAGGTTATGATCGATAATAGGAGTCTGGTGGGGGTGCGCTTTATTGCGCAAGCCCTGGGCGCGGTAGTGAACTGGGACGAAAAAAACAGAACAGTGATTATAGGTTCCGGCAGCCCAACCCCTAATAACAGTGACGACATACAAATAATGGTGAATGGAAAGCGGCTTGAGCCAGATGTAGCCCCGAAAATTGTTAACGACCGGGTCATGGTGCCCGTCCGCGTTGTAGCGGAAGCTCTTAACAGCCGTGTGGAATGGGATAAATTCTCAAATACTATTATCATTACTGACCTGAAATATACCACCGAGCATGTTACGATTATACCTTTCGCCGGCATAAAACAAAGTGAATTAGACACTTTAAAGGATTATGCGGAGAAGGCATATTTTAAAGCCAGCGCCGATTTAGATCCGCTTAAAGACAAGTTTTATGATATTTACGTGTATCCTGATCATGATTCGTTTGTTAAGGGATACCTGGAGATGTCTGAAGTTTTTGAATCAGTTTTAGAGATGAGAGATATCACTGCTAATACTCCTAACAGGATAGGTATTGACATTTCAAAAATTTTTACTCCTGATAAAAGCAATTATATGGTGTCACTTTTTTTAGCTTTAAATGCCAATGGTGTTGGAGGCGACAGAGATAGCGGAAATAAAACGCCCGAATGGGTTTTTTGTGGTTTATCCAGTCATACGTATTATTCAGAACGGTTTAATTCCTTGGCAACCATGAGAAACTTCGGAACTGCCAGAAAGAATGCGCTTGACTGTTTTGAGCAGGGGAAAATACCTGCTTTTAGTGGGGTACTCGATCCAGAAAAGTTAAATTATAAGTATAATTACGCCAACTATGTGGCCGCTGAAATGTTAATTGAGCGGATCGGCTTTGCCGGGATCAAGGAGATGCTTAAAGAGTTAGATAAAGAATCGGATTTGCCACAGGTGTTTAGAGAGAAAGCGGGCTGCAGCCTGGAAGAGTTTGATTATATGGTTAGAAATGCCCTTAAAGCTGAATTGTCGCGGGAAACAGAGCCTGTTGCCATAAAAGTAAATATAACAGAGAAAGGTTATTTGCCGGAAACTTACCTGACTATCGGGACAGCTTTCACCGGGGAAGAGAAGACTTATATTCTTGAAGTTGAAGCACCGGGTGAATATATCTTTTTGATCAAACCGGACGGAGAAGTAACTACCAGCAGCGGGTTTTTGTTAGATGTCAGCGACTATAAATCAGATGAATATACCCCGGAAGACGCGTTTGTGGCCATAGATTTTCCAGACGGTGATTTAATTGAAGAAAACATGGTTTTTGTTTTTAACCGTGGTTTATTATACCCGGTCAGTAAATGGTTAGTAAAAGAAAATAAAAGTGAGAGTTACTCAGCAAAAATTGATCAGCCGTTTCCTGACGGCAACACTATAACAATGACTCCCGGCAGTAAAGCGAAGCTGGTTCCGGGCGGGGCAGTGGCCCTTAATTAAGCTTGGAATGTGTAAAAACAGTTAAAGCATGTTGTGACCCCGGCCTGGCAGCCGGGGTTTTTGCTTTAAAAATTAAAGAAACAAAGGTAGTGGGAGAGTGAGGGAGGTAACAAGCGCTAACATCCATATATTGCCAATAATCGGGTTTGCATTGATGTGGTAGTATTTAAATCAAAACCGAAGTGGTATTTTATGTAAAACGAGTCCTCCCCAATAAAAGATTAAAAAGTGGGCGGGCAGTAAGATAAACAGACCGGGATTATGAAAGGGGGCTCTTGGCTCACAGGAAAAATACTGAGGTAAAACAGCTTGAATCATAGAGGATCGGGGAGAGGTTTTGGATGAGAACTATTTCTGTTTACAGGCCTACTAAAGCAAAAAAGATGAAGTCACTATTATTAATAGCGCTGCTTTTGGCGACCGCTTTCCTGGCCGGGGCCGTAGCGGAAAAAACAGTCCACTTTTTACAAGATGTTATCGAGGCAGCGCCTGTTGCCATGGAAGGGATAAAATCGTTTTTACGTGACAGAGTTATTTTCAAGGTTAACACAGTGGCGGAACAGCTAAAATGGGCAGCTGTAATCATGCTTTCAATTGCCCATGAAACGGGTTCTCACGTTATAAGGGGGCCATAAAAAGAAAATCTGGATCAAGGAGGTGCTTGCTTGGGAGAAACAAAAATATTTCTTGTTTCACGGCGCTGGCCGCAGACATTATTGTGCAGGTTCGGGCAAGGCTTAAGACTTGCCCCCGGCAAGGCGGGACAAAAGCTCCATCGTACGTACGAATTGATTAAAGAGAAACGCACATACAAAAAAAGTTGAGGTGGTGCAGCTTGATTGTTTGAACACCCCCCGGCATGGTCCACAGCGGTGGGGGGACTTAAGCTGAAAAACGCTGCTGGTGCGGTATGAAGGCCTTTTTTTTAAGGGGTAAAAGCGCAATACCCCGGGGGCGGTTGCCCAATTAGTTTTGCCTGGCCGCAACAAACAGCTTAAAGAAGGTCGTTGACAAAATGTTGTTTAAATTGAAGCAGGCGTAAAGGCCTGCTTCTTTTCACCAGGAGCTTGCGGACAGAACTCATAAAATTGCTTTTGCCTGATTATTCTGGTATAATTCCCCTGTGGAAAACAGCTTTTTTAGTACGGAGGTGACCCCCCATTGTCGTCCTTAACAGGGAAGGTAATACCTATTGACATAAATGTGGAAATGAAGCACTCCTACCTGGATTACGCCATGAGCGTGATTGTGGGGCGAGCGCTGCCGGACGTCAGGGACGGCCTGAAACCGGTTCACCGCAGAATTCTTTACGCCATGCACTCCCTGGGGTTGACACCTGATAAATCCCATCGCAAATCCGCTTACATTGTCGGGGAAGTGCTGGCAAAGTACCACCCCCACGGTGATGTTGCTGTCTATGACGCCCTGGTCCGCCTGGCCCAGGATTTTGCCTGCCGCTACCCGCTGGTGGACGGACACGGCAACTTCGGCTCAGTAGATGGTGATTCCGCGGCGGCCATGCGTTATACTGAAGCCCGGATGGCCAAAATAACCCTGGAAATGCTGTCTGACATTGAAAAAGACACAGTGGACTTTATTCCCAACTATGATGAAAAGACAGAAGAACCCACTGTTATGCCTGCCCGCATACCAAACCTGCTTATAAACGGGTCATCAGGCATTGCCGTCGGCATGGCCACCAATATACCGCCGCACAATCTTGGTGAAGTGATCGACGGTGTGATCATGCTCATTGATAACCCTGAAGCAGAAGTAAAAGATTTAATGACCGTGATCAAGGGCCCGGATTTTCCCACCGGTGGTAAAATCATGGGCAGGGAAGGGATCTGGAACGCCTACCGCACCGGCAGGGGCAGTGTCAAGGTGCGCGCCCAGGTTACCATAGATCAGACAGACAGCGGCAAGCAGTGTATCATTGTCAATGAAATCCCTTACCAGGTAAATAAGGCCAGGTTAATCGAAAAAATAGCGGAACTGGTTAAAGAGAAAAAACTGGAAGGTATCAGTGACCTGCGCGATGAATCTGACCGCAACGGCATGCGTATTATGATTGAACTGCGACGGGACGCCAACCCTCAGGTGGTTCTAAACCTGCTCTACAAGCACACCCAGATGCAGGATAGCTTCGGGGTGAATATGCTGGCCCTGGTAGAAGGGCGGCCCCAGACGCTGGGCTTAAAACAGGTGTTGTTTTACTATCTGGAACACCAAAAAGACGTTATTGTGCGGCGCACCCGCTTTGAATTGAGAAAGGCGGAAGACCGGGCGCATATTGTGGAAGGCCTGCGCACAGCCATCGCCTACCTGGACGAAGTGATCAAGACCATCCGGGCTTCCCGGACTACCGATATCGCTAAAAAGGCCCTGGTGGAAAAGTTCGGTCTTTCGGAAAGACAGTCTGAGGCCATTGTTGAAATGCGACTCAGGCAGCTGACCGGCCTGGAACTGGAGAAACTGGAACAGGAGTATAAGGAACTGGTCAGTAAAATAGACTACCTACGTTCGATTCTGGAAAGTGGGAAGAAAGTTTTAGAGATTATAAAAGACGAGATTTTAACTGTAAAGAAAAAATTTGCCGACCCGCGGCGCTCCGTTATATCGGACGAAGAATTGTCTGCGCTTGAGGCGGAGGATTTGATACCCGAGGAAGATGTGGTTATTACCATCACCAACCAGGGATATATCAAAAGAATACCCCTGGACACTTACCGCAGCCAGCGCCGGGGAGGGCGCGGCGTAATGGCGATGGGCACCAAGACGGAGGATTTTGTACGGCATCTTTTTATTACCACTACCCACAACTTTTTACTGTTTTTCACCAACCAGGGCAAAGTCTACCGCCTGAAAGTTTATGAAATTCCGGAGGCGGGCCGTCAGGCCAAAGGCATGGCCATCGTTAATCTTCTTTATGTGGGCGGCGACGAAAAGGTTACCGCTGTGATCCCGGTAAAGGAGTATGCCCCCGATCAGTTCCTCTTTATGTCCACCAGATCCGGCATGGTTAAAAAAACTTCCCTGGATGAATACGATACCTCCAGGCGGGATGGGATTATTGCCATCTCTTTGAAAGAGGATGACCAATTGGTCGATGTGAAACTTACCAGCGGCCAGGAGGAGATTATCCTGGCCACAGGGCGGGGGAAGGCCATCCGTTTCCCGGAGGAACAGGTACGCCCGATGGGCCGTAATACCCGGGGGGTAAAAGGAATCAACCTGGCCGCCAAAGACCTGGTGATAGGTATGGAAACCGTACGACCCGAGGCCTTTTTGTTTACGGTGACAGCAAACGGGTTTGGCAAGCGGACATTGCTTTCTGAATACCGCGCCCAGATAAGGGGCGGCAAAGGGATCATAAATATTAAAGTTAACAAGAGAAACGGCCCCGTGGTGGCGGTTCAGGTTGTAAAGGGCGATGACGAAATAATGATGGTAAGCGCTGAAGGAATCGCTATCAGGTACCAAGCTGTGGATGTCTCAAGAATTGGCCGGGCCACCCAGGGGGTTACCTTGATGCGGCTTGATCTGAACGATACTGTTGTGGCGGTGGCGAAAGTCCACACAGACGAGTAAGGCCGGCCGGAAACGGTCCTAAATATTTGTTTTTTAAAGCTATCACCTAGGGTGGTGGCTTTTTTTTGAAACAATGCGCCGCACCGAGACAGGCCATGTTTTTTTAATCGGCAATAACAATTGACACTATGTGTTATTATTAACATATAATGTCAATTGACGGGGAGGTTTTATAATCAAAAAGACATGCAAAATAATTTTCATGCTTGTCCTGACTCTTTCCTTGTCATTTGCCGCCGGGGCGCTCTTAAAGAAAACACTCTATCTTGTTCAGCCAGTTATCGACCGCCTGTGACAGTTTTTCGCCTGGACAGGCGTTTTTTTGCCCCAACAACTCTCTTGTTTTTAAATTTAAATTATTATAGAATAATTTGATAGTTAAAAGCTTGATTGGGGGTATTTTAGTGGTTAAAAAAGGAACCTGGACAGTAAAAAAAGGCCTTGCAGAAATGTTAAAAGGCGGCGTAATCATGGATGTCACAACTCCCGAGCAGGCAAAAATAGCTGAGGAGGCAGGCGCATGCGCCGTTATGGCCCTGGAGAGGGTTCCGGCCGATATCCGGGCCGCCGGGGGTGTGGCCAGGATGGCTGACCCGACTATAATTTTGAAAATCATGGAGGCTGTTACCATCCCTGTTATGGCCAAAGCCCGTATCGGCCATTTTGTGGAGGCTCAGATTCTCGAGTCCCTTGGTGTGGACTATATCGATGAAAGTGAAGTGCTTACACCGGCGGATGAAAGTTATCATATAGATAAGAGCGCCTTTAATGTTCCTTTTGTTTGCGGCGCGCGTAACTTGGGTGAAGCGCTGAGACGCATCGGTGAAGGAGCGGCCATGATCAGGACCAAAGGGGAGCCAGGCACCGGCAATGTTGTCGAGGCCGTGCGGCACATGCGCATGGTGATGGGCGACATCCGCCGTATAAAGAATTTACCGGTTGAGGAACTGATGGCCGCGGCCAAGGATATGAGCGCGCCCTATGAACTCCTGGTACAGGTGGCGGAGTTGGGGCGGCTGCCCGTGGTAAACTTCGCGGCCGGCGGCATAGCCACTCCCGCTGACGCGGCCTTAATGATGCAGCTTGGCTGCGACGGCATCTTTGTGGGGTCGGGAGTATTCAAATCTACAAATCCGGCCGCGAGGGCTAAAGCTATAGTTGCTGCCACCACCCACTATGATGATCCTAAAATTTTGTCCGAAGTATCAAAAGAACTTGGTGAGGCCATGCCCGGCCTGGAAATACAGACAATCGCCCCTGAACAGAGGATGCAGGACCGGGGCTGGTAAATTGGGACGTGGGATGTGGGATGTGGGATGTGAGAATATCCTGCATTCCTATTGGATTATAGTTGCGTACCGGGTACCTAAGTTATTAAGTTATTGGTGAGTTGGGTACCCGGAACCCAGGTTATCTGTTGAGGCCATTGTGACATTGGTGCGGATAAACATGTACCTACATTTATAAAGGCAGCCCAGAACGTTATTTTCTATTTCGGAAGGATGTTACTTAATGAGAGTGGGGGTCCTGGCCCTGCAGGGGGCCTTCAGGGAGCACCAGAAACTGCTTGCGGACTGCGGGGTGGAGTCGGCCCAGATCAGAAAGCCTGAGCAGCTTGAGGGCCTGGCGGCGCTGATTATACCAGGCGGCGAGAGCACCACCATGGGCAAACTTTTAAATGAGTTCAATCTTTTTGAACCTATTATAAAATTGGGCCAGGAAGGCCTTCCCATATTCGGTACCTGTGCCGGTTTGACCCTGCTGGCCAGAGATATAGACGGATCTACTCAGCCGCGCCTAGGCCTGATGGATATGCAGGTGGAGAGAAACGCTTTTGGCCGGCAGGTTGACAGCTTTGAAGCCGATCTCGACATCGCGGCTTTCGGAACCCAGCCGTTCCGGGCGGTATTTATCCGGGCGCCGTACATTCTAAGCGTGGGAAGCGGTGTAGAGGTGCTGGCCAGGCAGGGTGAAAAAATTGTTTTTGTTCGCCAGGGCAGGTTCCTGGCGGCGGCGTTTCATCCCGAGCTGACCGGGGATAACAGGATCCACCGCTACTTTCTTGAAAAATGCTGCTAAAAAGCAGGGCAAACACTCTAAATATTAAGAATAGCGCGTCATTGCTAAACACTATTGCAAAAAGATGTCAGTTGTAGTACTATTTTAAACATATTTAAAAAAACAGTGGACACGCAGAAAAAGCATGTACCATGGAAAACCCGTTGAAGGGGTAAAGTAATCGGTCGAAAACCTTCCAGAGAGCCGGTGGCAGCTGTGAACCGGCAGGATCGGCAGGATGAAAAGGCTCCCCTGAGGGTGTTTGCTGAAAGCAGCAGTAGGCAGACACGGGCAGTCCCCGTTATCACAAGCTCGAGAGGAACGGCAATTGCCGTTCAATAAGGGTGGCACCGCGGGAGTAACCTCTCGTCCCTGTATTTATTTTTACAAGGACGGGGGGTTTTATAATTTTCTAAGCTTATTCACTTAACACAAAAAGGGGGAGATTTTAAAATGATGCAAGACAAACAATACTTGATGATTCCCGGGCCGACGCCCGTACCACCGACGGTAACCGCTGCCATGAGCATGCCTATCATAGGACACAGGACCGATACTTTTGCCAAAATGCACGAACGGATCGTAGAAAAGCTGAAAATGGTGTTTCAGACGAAAAACGATATCTTTGTTCTGACTAACACCGGTACCGGTGCTTTGGAAACAGCCATAGCCAACATGGTAAGCCCCGGCGACAAGGTGCTCTCTTTAATCACCGGTAATTTCGGGGAGCGCTTCGCCAATATCGCTAAGGCTTACAATGCTGAAGTAATAGAAGTGAATTTTGGTTACGGCAATGATGTGGATCTGGCCGTTGTTGAGAAAAAACTCATTGAACACCCTGACGTAAAAGTGGTTCTGGCAACCCAGAACGAAACGTCCACCGGTGTTATGAATGACATTGCCGGCATAGGCGCGCTGGTGTCGAAGACTCCCGCGGTGCTGCTTGTGGATGGTGTCAGCGGAGTAGGCGCGATAGAAATTAAAGTGGACCAGTGGGGTGTAGACATGCTCTGCACGGCTTCGCAGAAAGCCTTTATGCTGCCCCCCGGCCTGGCCATGGTCAGCGTCAGCGACAAGGCCTGGGAAGTTTCGAAGAACAACAAATCGCCCAGATTCTATTTCAGCCTGCCTGCTTTTAAAAAGGTTTATGACAAGTGGAATACCGCTTATACACCGGCTGTGTCACTCTTCTACGGTCTTGAAGCGTCACTCGATATGATGCTGGTCGAGGGATTGGACAATGTTTACGCCCGCCACGCTCTTTTAGCCAGGGCCACCAGGGCTGGCGTCAAGGCTTTGGGCTTGAAGTTGCTGGCTGAGGAGCGCTGTGCGTCCAACGCTCTTACTGGTGTATGGGGCCCGGAGGGGATCGGCGCCGACGATCTCAGAAAAATCATAAAAAATGAATATGGTGTTACCTTTGCAGGCGGACAGGGTGTTGTTAAAGGTAAAGGCTTCCGGATCGCCCACATGGGCTTTTGCGACAAGATGGACGTTATCATCGCCATTAGCGCCCTTGAAATGGGTTTAGCTCAGGCTGGTTACTCTGTACAGCTGGGAGCGGGAATAAAAGCGGCTCAGGAAGTACTTTTAGGGAGGTAGTTTAAATGAAAGTATTGGTAATGGACGGTGTTGAGGAAGAGGGCCTGCAGGCTTTGAGACGGGAACCGGACATTGAGGTTGATATCCCGGGTAAAATGTCTGAAGATGAACTAGTGGGCATAATCGGCGAATACGACGGGATGATCGTACGCAGCGCTACCAAGGTTACCGCGCGCGTACTTGAAAACGCTCCAAAGCTCAAGGTGGTCGGCCGCGCCGGCGTGGGCGTTGATAATATCGATCTGGCCGCTGCTACTGCCAGGGGTGTCCTGGTGGTTAACGCGCCCGGCGGAAATACCATTGCCGCGGCGGAACTTACCATGGCCATGATGCAGTCCCTGGCGCGCAACATACCCCAGGCCAACGCCACCCTGCGCTCCGGCAAATGGGACAAGAAGTCGTTCATGGGTGTTGAAGTGAGGGGCAAGGTGCTGGGTGTAATCGGCCTGGGCCGGATAGGTTCGGCTGTCGCTAAAAGAGCACAGGGCATGGAAATGAGAGTGGTGGCTTACGATCCCTATATCACGGAGGAAAACGCGGCTATACTGGGTGTAAAACTTCTGCCAATGGAAGAGGTCTTCAGGCAGGCTGATTTTATCACCGTTCACCTGCCCCTGAACAAGGATTCCAAGCACCTGCTGGATGAAAAAGCTTTTGAGCTGATGAAGGAAGGGGTAAGGATTGTCAACTGCGCCCGGGGCGGCATAATAAAGGAGCAGGCCTTATATGAAGCCATGAAGTCAGGCAAGGTGGCCGGGGCGGCCCTGGACGTTTTCGAGAAAGAACCGAATACCGAGAGCCCGCTCTTTGAGTTTAACAACTTTATCGCTACTCCCCACCTGGGCGCTTCCACGCAGGAAGCCCAGCTCCTGGTAGCTGTAGATGTGGCCGAAGAAATTGTAGCTGCGCTCAAGGGAGAACCGGTTAAAAACACCGTTAATATCCCGTCTCTAAGTCCCAAAACCATGGCTGTAGTCAGGCCATATCTTACCCTGGCTGAAAAAATGGGCAAGTTCGTCGCCCAGCTGGTCAGCGGCCGGGTGAAGAAAATAGAAATAACCTATTACGGAGACCTGGCCAACCAGGAGGTCGCTCCTATTACCACCGCAGTTATAAAAGGCTTCCTGGACACTGTCCTGCAGGAAATGGTCAACTATGTTAACGCGCCGCTGCTGGCCAGGAACCGGGGCATTAACGTGGTCCAGAAACAGGCGGGGGAAGAAAGTGATTATGCCAACCTGATCACCGTAAAGGCAGCCTCAGACAAGGAAGAAATAAATATTTCTGGCACCATCTTCGGCCGTACTGATCCACGTATCGTGTCCATTGACGGCTACCATGTCGATGCCGTTCCCGAAGGGTACATGCTTTACGTGCCCCATATTGACAAACCCAGGATTATCGGGCCGGTGGGCAATCTCATAGGCACCCATAACATCAACATCTCCGCCATGCAGGTCGGCCGCTTAAAGGTCGGGGGCAAGGCGATAATGCTGCTGAGTGTTGACGCTCCTGTGCCGGAAGATACGATGGCGGAGATTGCCAAGATCGATGGAGTGCTGGGCGTGAAAAATGTAAGCCTGTAAAACGGGCGGTATATTTAAGTCTGAGAATAATCCGGGCGCCTGCTTGCAGGCGCCTCAATGTTTTCCGGTGTACCCATTGTTTTACAAAGACAGGCCCGTGTAGTATAATATTAGAGCTGATTTAGACTATTTTTAAGTTCCAATTGGGGGCAAATAATATGCTTGATCTGAAATTTGTACGCAGCAATCCGCAGGTTGTTCAGGCGGCCCTGGATAAACGCGGCTCTAAAGTGACTCTTGATGAATTTCTGAAACTGGAAGAGGAGCGCCGGGAAAAATTGTTTGTGGTTGAGCAGATGAAGAACAGGCGCAATGTTGTTTCAGAAGAAATCGGCCGGTTAAAAAAATCCGGCAAGGATGCGCCAGATTTGGTAGTGGAAATGCGGGACCTTTCCAAAGAGGTCAAAGAAAAAGATGAAGCGGTCAGGGAGTTGGAGGAAAAACTAAAGGCCATTCTGCTTGATATTCCCAACATGCCGCATGAATCAGTACCGGTCGGGGACAGCGCCGCGGACAACCCCGTGGTGCGCGCCTGGGGTAAGCCGCGCGTCTTTGGTTTTGAGCCCAAGCCTCACTGGGAGCTTGGCGAGTCCCTGGACATACTCGACTTTGAACGGGGCGGCAAGGTCACGGGCGCCAGGTTCTGCTTTTACAAGGGCTCCGGGGCGCGGCTGGAGCGGGCTGTATTCAGCTATATGCTGGATCTGCACACCAACTTCCATAATTATATTGAGATATTTCCGCCCTTTATGGTTAACAGTGACAGCATGGTGGGAACAGGGCAGCTGCCTAAATTTGCAGAGGACATGTTTAAAATTGAAAACACCGATTATTACCTCATTCCTACCGCTGAAGTACCGGTTACCAACCTGTACCGCAATGAAATTCTAGACGGTGAAAAGCTGCCGATACGGCACTGCGCGTACAGCGCCTGTTTCCGGGCGGAGGCCGGCGCAGCCGGCAGGGACACCCGCGGGCTAATCCGCCTGCACCAGTTCAACAAAGTGGAACTGGTCAAGTTTTGCCGGCCTGAGGATTCCTATGAGGAACTGGAGATGCTGACCGCCGATGCGGAAAAGGTGCTGCAAAACCTGGGACTGCCTTACCGGACGGTGGTTCTGTGTACCGGTGACATGGGGTTTTCGTCCGCTAAAACATACGACCTGGAGGTGTGGCTGCCCAGTTACCAGGAGTACAAGGAGATTTCCTCCTGCAGCAATTTTGAAGATTTTCAGGCCCGCCGGGCGGGGATACGCTTCAGGGACGGCAGGGGCAAGGCCGAACTGGTGCATACCCTGAACGGGTCAGGTCTGGCTGTTGGCCGGACGGTGGCCGCCATTATAGAGAACTACCAGGAAGCTGACGGGTCGGTTACCATACCGGAAGCGCTGCGCCCGTATATGGGCGGTTTGGCCAGGATTGGCTGAAAAAGTGGCGAAGGCCGGTTTCTCAGCCAAGTTTATTGACACGGTTTTTGATCTATGTTAGACTTTATAATGCGTTAAATGAGCATCCCAGACAGTTGAATTAAAGGAAATCGCCGCAGGCGATTTCCCACAAGCGATCTGACGACTGACGACCGACGACTAACGACCAATATTGGAGGGGTGTCCGAGCGGTTGAAGGAGGCGGTCTTGAAAACCGTTGGTCCTTAACGGGTCCCGTGGGTTCGAATCCCACCCCCTCCGCCAGCATGCCTGAAGCTTAAAGTTAAATTAAAAATTTGGAGAGTTGGCCGAGTAGGTTGAAGGCGCTCGCCTGCTAAGCGAGTATACGGGCATAAACCTGTATCGAGGGTTCGAATCCCTCACTCTCCGCCATAAAGATGATTTAGGCGCGTTTCTACCGGATACGCGCTTTTTATTTTTTACTAAAAGTCAATATTAAATTTTTTCATAAACCAGTCGTCGTCATACTTGCGCCTGGCCAGGTATTGCTTTCGCTGCTCCAGGGCGCCGCCCTTTAAAACACGCTGGTTTATTTTTTTGGATGAACCTGACCGGTTGATCAAACCCAGGACTTTTTCAATCCGTTCATTATTGAAATGTGAGTAGGCCATGCGCAGCATGTTGTAGAGAAAGTGGTCCATTTTGACCGGGTAGGGGTGTTTCCTGCGAAACAGGTGCAGTATTTTTACCGTGGGGTCAACGCACAGCCTGTATCCGAAAAGCCACATTTTGAGGGAAAACTCAACGTCCTCATGTCCCCAGACGATAAACCCCTGGTCAAAGCCGCCCGTCTGCCAAAAAGCCCCGGCGCGAACCGCCACACAGCCTCCCGGCAGGAGAGGCGCCGCGCTTGTTTTCATTTGCCGGTGCGGGGGCAGCCAGACCACCTGGAGTTGTTCGTCCCAGGTCTGGCCATAACCAACGGCCGCCGGGTTTTCCAGAGAGCCTATAGCCGGCGAGACAGCGTCAACCGAATCATCTTTAAAAGAAGCCAGAAGGTTATCCGGCCAGCCTGCCGGCACAGTAATATGAGCGTCACAGAAGATCAGATACTCGCCCCGCGCGGTCGAAGCCCCCAGGTTCCTGGCCTGCGACACTCCCAACCCGGGGGTGGAAATATAACGCAAACCGCTGCGGCTGCCGGATTCTTTTAAGAAATCGCAGCAGCCGTCGTCTGAACCATCGTCAACTACCACAATCTCCAGTTTTCCCGTCGACAAAGCCTGAGACGCCGCCATGATCGAGTCCAGGGTCATTTTGAGGTTTTGGCCTTCGTTTTTACAGGGAATGATCACTGATGCCTCTGGTTTAATATGGTCCTGCTTAAGCATGTTTCACCTGCTCCAAAGGGTTTTCTAACATTTTATTAGCAATTGACGCCAGGCTGACCGGCTTGAGAAAAATTTATTTAATAACAATTAACCGGCAGGTAATAACAATGCTGTCCAACAACATGTAAGAGAACATCGCTTGACTACTAATAGCGATTTTGTTAAAATGGAACTTGCCACATGAAAGAGGTCCTTATAAAATGCGCCTGTAGCTCAGCTGGATAGAGCGTCTGACTACGGATCAGAAGGTCGGGGGTTCGAATCTCTCCAGGCGCGCCATAGATATCAAGGGCTCCGGGAAACCGGAGCCTTACTGCATATTTACTGCAAAAGTTCAAACCGCCAGCCTGCAACGCTGGCGGTTTGAATATATAATCTGTTGGTAAAGAGGATCTTTTTGCCAGGGTAAGTATTCTCCGTTAATGTTTAAAACACATGGTTCAACCGTAAATGCTCATGTATAATTAAATAATAAAATGTCAGAGAGAAGAGGGATTATATGTTTACGTTCTCGGAAACTACAGATAAGCTTGACAATTACTTGAGATCATTGGATATTGATGATCCTGCTAGAATAATGGAGCTTGAGAAAGCAAATATTTTATTATTGCCATCTATATACGAATTATTTGAGCATATTGCAGAAGCATTTTACAATTACTGTACTTTAAACCACCCAGAGCATAGTATTGAATACTGCTCCCCAACAAAATCGCTAAAAACGCTTTGTTCAACTACAGGAAATATTTCACTTCCAACTATAATTACCTCTTATACTTTTCTTCCAACATTATTAAACATTATTTCCGGCTTTTTACACGATCGGCTTAAACAGCGTGCCAGGGAAAGGGAGATAATTAGTGAATCGGGTGTAAATTTGCCGGCAGAAACATATATAGAATTTAAGATATTAGTTACTATGAAGAACAGGAAAAGTAAAATTATTTCCTACAAGGGCTCAAGCAAAACCTTAGCAGAGAGTTTTGAGAAGATAGATTTAAATGAAATTTTTGCAGACTAATTCATCTGATATAAAAACCGGAGGCTTATAAGAACCTCCGGTTTACTCATCCCCCGGTTTTTTGTTGCCTTCACCCGTTTTAATTGTACCGCCAAACACTCTGCGCCCGCTGAAATAATATAAGAAAAACAGGACTGCTACAGCCAGGAGAAAAAGAGAAATGCCTATAAACAAGCCGAGATTATTAAACCAACTTATTGTAATCAACCTCCCATTTTTAAAAAATGTATAACTTTAATATCCCCTGGACAGTTCTTTATATGCGCAAGCAAGCTGCTATGATGTTATTGCATTTCTTACTCTTTTCAGAAAGAAGGGGTTTTGATTCTTATAGAGAATTAATCCTAAGCTATGATAAGGCCTGAAAGAGAACTAAAAACATTAAAAAGAAAAGAGTCTCTAAGGAAGAAGCAAATAGTCATATTCTTAATTATGGCTGTTATTTTTATTGGTGGGGGATACTGGTTGGGTCAAGTTAAAGAAAAGGCTGCCGGCGGGCCGGTGGCAGGAGAGAATAAAACCGGTGATTTGACCGTTAAGGTAACAGGGGCAGTTTTACAGCCGGGTGTTTACCAAGTTCCCCCAGGTTCTACGGTGTTGGAGGTTATCTTCCTGGCCAGTCCGGCTGAGGAAGCCGATTTGGATTTATTAAACCTTACAGAGGAGGTTTATAACGGGCAGGATATCTCTGTTCCTCTAAAGACGCCTGTACAGACTGATTCAGTTACCAATAAAAGCCAGCCCGCAAAACAGACTGAATCAGTTGGAACTCCTGATCGAAATGTTTTCTCACCCCCGTCAGGGACAGGTTCTAAAACATCTGGCGCCGCCAGCCAGAAGGGTTCAGTAATATCCAGTCCCGCCCCCACGTCAAACTCACCGGTGTACGGTACAGAACAACCGGCGGGAGTGAGTACAAAAGTCTATGACAGTAAAAAGGGAAATTAACGCAATAAAAGTAAAGGTTTGAATAGTATTTTGTTTATAAAAAGACTCCGGAAAACCGGAGTCTTTCTGTTAATGAAAATATTAAAAAATTTTAATTGTATTTTAATGGGCTTTTAATTATTCCGGTATACACTTATCTAAAATATCTGCCGGAGGGGTTTAAATAATGGTAAACGTGCTTATTCTTATTATTCTGGTCATAACGTTAGTTGGTATTCTGGGGACAGTTTTATAAAAAAACGCCTGGTCGCAACACTGTAAAACGGAACCGTGCAATCATTCGCAGGGTTCTATTTATTTAGCCCGGTTCTTGACAAAGGATTCTCAACTCCGCTATACTATATCATGTTCCCAATGTCCGATTTTATTTTGCGCCCGTAGCTCAGGTGGATAGAGCAGCGGTTTCCTAAACCGCGTGCCGGGGGTTCGAGTCCCTCCGGGCGCGCCAAAAACAGTAAGCCCCGCAAGGAGTTGCGGGGTTGTTGTTTTTCTATAAAGGGAGCATGGGCTTTTTTAGAGGTTGTTTTACTTAGTTTTAGAACAGGTTTTTGTTAACCCCTGCCTCGCTTTACTACTGAATTTTTTGTAGAGCTTCTTAGTCAAATAGAGTGTTGCTTTTATCGCCAAGAACACGCTAAATATAGCTATAAACCCCCATAGTCCTGAAACGATGTCGGCAAATTCCATGGCGCCTCTGCCTGTTATTTTTTGCTCAATTTCCAATCCAAATACGACCACTATCAGAACCGTAAAAGTATAAATGAAAGAAATGACTGAGATATTCCATCTGGCAGCATACCTGAAAATTAAATCAGATACTACAAAGATTGCTGTGCCGACAACCCCGACAAACCAGAAATGAAGGTCCTTATCTGTTAAACCGAAGCCTAGAAATCTAAAGATGTTTACAATAAAATCATGCAAGTCATTTATTAAGTTAACCAAAATCAATAAAGCTTTTTCCAAGGTTAGTGTACCTCATAGAATTAATTTTAAGTTGATAATACTACATTATACTATATCCCCCCTTTTGAATGTGAAAATTTAACGATTTTAACTGCTAGACCTGTTTCAACGCAATTGCCACCGTTATTAGGCCCATCTCTATATACGGAGCAAAAAAGCTACTTATTTTTTTTCTTAAACAGTTTTTGCCACCAGGGAATGTGGACTTTATGCTGCTGCAAGAGCATTCTTGCTTGAATCCTTCTCATAGCCCGCATTATATCCCGGTCTCTTTCCCCTAGTTTTTTTTCTAAAAGGGAAATGCGGCTGTCAAGGGTATCTTCAAACATCTTTTGTGATATTCTCAAAAAGACACTGGCGGAATATATGTCTATGGTCGGCACCACCGCCTTTGACGGAATTTCTTCTGGCAGCATATCCACATTTGATACGAGTGCTTGTCCCGCCGGTGCATTCGCTTTCTCTTTTTTACCCGGCATGTTGATCGGCATCAGGTTTCCCACAAAACAGTCCTCCTCTTTCATCAATAAATATAAGGTTCGCCGCCTGCCTGGTAATTCCTTCCAGGTAAACACAAAAAGACTGCGCTAAGCAGCCTTTTTTTAAATTTGCCCGGCCTGTGATTTTAAAGTGGTACAAAATAACGGACTATCATGATGAAATGAATAATGCTTCCGGCCATAACAAACAGGTGAAATATTTCGTGAAAACCAAAACGGTTGGGAAACAGGTTAATACATTTGGTGGCGTAGATAATGGCTCCGACAGTATAGGCCACCCCGCCCATAAACATCATGTAGATTGCCCCTGCAGGCAGGTTCCCGAACAGATGTAAAAATGGAACCAGGGCAATCCAGCCCAAAGTGATATAAAAGACGGTGGAAACATAGCGTGGGACAGAGATGAACCAAATTTTCAGCAGTATGCCGGTAAAAGCCAGTGCCCAAACCGAGATTAGCATAGCCCACCTCCAGGTTCCGGTCAGCCCGTAATAAAACACTGGTGTGTAAGAGCCCGAGATAAGCAGGTAGATGGCGATATGATCCAGCTTTTTCAGTATTAAACTTTTGCGCGGTGTTGTTTTTACCCAGTGATATAACGAACTGGCCCCGTACAACAGAATAATGCTGACCCCGTAAACCGTCATGGTTATGAGCTTGGGGGTGTTGGACCTGGTTTTAAGGACCAGGAAGATCAGGCCACCAACAGATGCAATCAGTGTCGCGAAGTGGGTTAATGTGTTTACAGGTTCTTTCATGCCCAAAAATTTTTTCATATTGGAGGACCTTCCCGAAAGATTGGATTTATTATATTCAGTTTAGCACCAAAAGTAAAAATGATCCATGGGCGGCTTTAATTACTTGTTACGCAGCCGCCTGCTTCTAAAATAAAGGAACAGTCTTGAAGAGACCACCCATAAGATTAATATGGTTAATAGCATGATCAAATTTTTATTTAAAGCCGGGTTACTGCTCAGTTCCAGCGTAAAAAACGGCAGTGCCAGGTACAATTCAACAGACCTCCTTTTTCCATAATTTTTAACTGGGGTCGACTTCATCAAAAGATAAAGCTGTTACGTGGGTAAAATTGCCTTTTTGTTTATCTTTTTTGCCGGCCTTCAGTTCCAGTTTGTCATCATCCCCTGGAGCAAAGGAAGGCTCTTTAAACGGTTTTTCATTTTTTTGCACAGGCGTTGCCTCCATTATTTATTTTTTCGCATTTACAAAAGTGTTGCCCTTAAAAATATTTTTATGCTTCTCTTGCTCATCCTGTTTTGCAGGCTTGACACGGCTTGAAGGGTTATGCTAAGCTAATAAGGCGCCTGGAACCGGGTCAAAGTTTGCTCGCGGTAAGCCTGCGGCGCGTATTTTGGGTTAAAGGGGCATACGGTTTGGACCACGCCGGATTCATGCGTGAAGCCCTGCTGGAAGCTGAAAAAGCTTACCGCCTGGGTGAAGTGCCCGTCGGCGCTGTTGTGGCGCTGGGAGACGAAATTATCGGGCGGGGGCACAATTTGCGCGAGGTCTTGAAGGACAGCGCCGCCCACGCTGAAATGCTGGCCCTGCGGGAAGCTGCCGGGCGACTGGGAGACTGGCGGCTCAGCGGGACTACAGTTTACTCAACCCTGGAGCCCTGCCCCATGTGTGCCGGGGCGCTGGTTCAATTCAGGGTGAAAACGCTGGTTTACGGCGCCGCCGACCCGAAGTCCGGAGCTGTTGATTCGGTGATTGACGTGGTCAGGCAGCCGCGCTTTAACCACCAGGTTGAGGTTGTGGCCGGTGTGCTGGAAGAAGAATGCCGCAGCCTATTGCAGCGGTTTTTCCGGGAATTAAGAGTGAAGAAAGCAGCTGGAGAGATGGCCGAGCTGGTCGAAGGCGCTCGACTCGAAATCGAGTAAACCGTGATGAGCGGTTTCCAGGGTTCGAATCCCTGTCTCTCCGCCAGATATAAAACACAAGGGATTCTCACCCTTTACTAGTGAAAATCCCTTGTGTTATTTTTTGACACCAAAAATTAAATAGTAAAAACCGCCTTACCCGGCGGTCTTTTGATACTGCACAATCAATCGATCCAGTTGTTGGCTTACTTCTAACAAATCTCCCGTGCTGCAGCCGTATGAAGCTAGGGTGCTCATAACCCGACGCAGCTTTTCTATCTCTACAATAAGTTCTAAGCTTGACATAATGTCTCTCCCCCGATAGGTTTAATATAGACATTCGCCATAATTTTGTAAAATCCTGCACAATTATGGCATAATTTTTCTTTAAAAAATTAAAATCAGATATTCAACAAATTTTCAGTTTTCACTCAGTAGAGTTTCAGTTATAACCGAGATAATATTAACAGGATGACAACTGTGAAGGTGGTTGTTCAGGAATGAAACAGTTAAAAGGCATCAAAATATTATTGGTGGATGATGAGCCGAACATACTGCAATTTTTAGAGCTGGGCCTGCAAAATGAAGGATTTGATGTGCAGACCGCCCAGGACGGCATGACGGCCATTACCATGATCAAGCAATTCCAGCCGCACGTGGTTATTCTCGACGTTATGATGCCCGGCATGGACGGCTTCGAAGTGTGCCGGATGATCAAAAAATCGGAGAATGTGGCGGTGATCATGCTGACGGCCAAGGATGAGGTGGATGACCGGGTCAAGGGTCTTACGCTTGGCGCTGATGATTACATGGTAAAACCGTTTAGTTTCGAGGAACTGCTGGCCAGGATCTATGCCAGGATCCGCAATCAATTTCCAAACTTGTTCGGGGAAGTGGTAATCGGCCCTTTTCTGATCGATGACCGCCGCAAAGAAATCAAGCTCGAAAAGCGGGTCTTGGAACTGTCTCCAACAGAATATGAGCTGCTAAAATTTTTAGTACTCAATCACGGGCTGGTTTTAAGTAAAACGATGATCCTGGATAAAGTATGGGGCTACGATTTTGGAGGAGAGGACAACATCGTTGAGGTGTATATCCGTTCCTTGCGTGATAAATTAAACGATAAAGACCACACATTAATACGGACCCTGCGTGGATCCGGTTACCGGGTTGATCTGCCATGAGCCAAAAGAAAGCCACGCGATTCAAAGCATTTTTTACTCCCAACTCACTGCGGGTCCAACTGCTTTCCCGCTCGCTGCTGATCATGGCCGTTTTGCTTGCGCTCATCGGCCTTTTTCAATATGTTTTTATGCGGGATGTTATATACAGAAATAAAGCTGCCAGCATGCAGAGCCAGATCGCATCCATTGCTCCCGCTTCCTGGCAGCATTCCGGTACAAGCACGGAGGGGGACACGCGCCAGTCACGTTTATTTATTCCTGAGGCCGAGTTGGCCTTTATAGACTTGCAGGGCAACTATTCAGTGTTGTCCAACGGGCCCGGCGGCATGAATCCTCCGGTATTGGATACGAAGGAGTATCTGTATGTGCTGGAGAGAAGACAGGGATCGGATCCGAAGCCCAGGCCAAAGATAAACTACAAAGTAATTAGCTCCGGGGGTGTGGAACAATTAATAGTATTACAACCGGTTTTTGAGCACGGACAGATTCTAGGCGTCGTGCAAATAAGCACTTTGACCAGCCCGCTCAAGGAACTGCTTATCCGGCAGCTGCTCACTTTTTTATTCCTTTCTCTCATGGCCATGCTGTTTGGCCTGCTCGGCTTTTTACCTATCCTTAAAAGAACGCTGGATCCTTTATCCAAGATGGTGGATACCGCGGGACAAATCGATGCCGGGAATTTGGCCAGGCGTTTCCCGACCCGGCAAGGTCAGGTGGAAATAGACCGTTTGGCGGAATCCTTTAACGGGATGCTGGAGCGCCTGGAAGCCTCTTTTGAAGCCGAGCAAGAAACCAAGGAACAGATGCGCCGTTTCATATCGGATGCCTCACACGAGCTGCGCACGCCTTTAACCTCTATCCGCGGGTTTTTGGAGGTGCTGCTGCGCGGCGCGGCCAATCAACCGGATCAGCTGCATAAAGCCTTAAACAGCATGCATAGCGAATCAGTGCGCCTAACTAAACTGGTGCATGATCTGCTGCTCCTGACCAAACTCGACCGGACGCCTCATATCGAGCTAACAGAAGGCATGCTGGATACCGTTATCCGGGACATGGAGCCGCAGCTTCGTATCCTGGCCGGCGGCAGAACGCTCAGCCTGTTGATCGAACCAGACCTGAAATGTAAATATGATACCGATAAAATGAAACAGGTGGTTTTGAATCTGTTTCACAACGCGGTGCAGCACACCGACCCTGAAAAGGGCCATATCCAGATTTCTCTGGTTAAAAAGGACGACGGTGTGCGGCTGTCAGTACAAGATAACGGGCCCGGTATCAGTGAAAGCCACCTGCCGCACGTCTTTGACCGTTTCTACCGCGGCAGCAAG
>CAZIYV010000007.1:0-50486 GCA_964543575.1 uncultured Pelotomaculum sp. | reverse complement strand
AGATGAACCTGGGGCGTCCTGAAGGTTCCAAACCATTGTTTTTAAACAAAGTTGGTAGGTAAGTACAATCGAAAAAGAGGCCAACCGAAGACCTGCAGGAATTCGTACCAACCCATAGTACTCTGAGGACGGGAGAGACGGCCACATGGGGAAGGAGTTGGTAGGAATACGTAGCCTGCAAAGGAAACATTAACCGGACAAGTAGGATCGGAGAAATTAATGCAAACCTCACTGCGGGGAATAGCACAGAAGGCAAAAAGAAACAAAAAGCACCGGTTTGAAAATCTGTACAGACTATTAAACACCCGTGCGCTGGCAGAATCATGGAAACGAAACAACAAGAAAGCTGCCGCTGGAGTGGACAAAGTCACAGCGAAACAATTCGCCGGACAGCTTGAAGCCAACATAACTGCAATTGCAGACAAGCTGATACAGAAAACATACCGGGCAAAACTGGTGAGAAGAGCGTATATACCCAAGGGAGAAGGTAAAACCCGCCCACTAGGAATACCAGTAATAGCGGACAAAATAGTACAAGGTGCAACCGCTATAGTATTAGAAGCAATATACGAGCAGGATTTCTTGCCGCACAGCTACGGCTACCGCCTAGGAGTAGGACCCCACACAGCAATAAAAGCACTCACAAAAGAACTGAACTTTGGGAAATACAGCTATATAGTCGAGGCAGATATCAAAGGGTTCTTTGATAACATCGACCATGATTGGCTAATAAAGATGCTAGGAGAAAGAATCCAGGACAAAGCGCTAACTAGACTAATCAAGAAATGGCTAAAAGCAGGAATCCTAGAAACCGACGCACAAGTCATATACCCAGAGAGAGGGACACCCCAAGGCGGGATTATTAGTCCCATCCTGGCCAACATATACCTGCACTATGCACTCGACCTATGGTTTGAAAAGGCAGTAAAGCCTAACTGCCAAGGAGAAGCCTACATATGCAGGTATGCTGATGACTTTGTCTGCGCATTCAGATACAAAGGAAGACGCAGACCGATTCTATCGGGCACTGGGAAAAAGACTGAACAAAGTTCGGGCTAGAACTATCTGCGGAAAAGACCAATATAATCAGTTTCAGCCGGTTCCGTAAAGAAGAAGAAACCAGCTTTGATTTCCTGGGATTTGAATTCCGCTGGGGCGTCTCCCGTAAAGGGAAAGACATCATTCAAAGAAAGACTTCTCGAAAGAAGCTGGAAAAGTCTCTGGCAAATTTCAAAGCATGGTGCAAGGAGAATAGGAACAAAAGGCTGAGGAACCTGTTCAAAGAGCTGAACACAAAACTACGGGGGTACTACAACTACTATGGGCTGATAGGAAACTATGACAGACTAAACAAATTCTATAATACAGCCATAAAAATCCTGTACAAATGGCTGAATCGTAGAAGTCAAAGGCGTAGTTTCAACTGGGACAGCTTTAGAAACATCCTGAGAGTATATGGCTTGTTAAAACCAAAAATATCGGAGCGCTCATGGGACCAGTTAGTATTTGACATTGCCTGATTACGGAAGTGAGTATTCCTGAAGAGCCCGGTGCGGTAGTTCCGCACGCCGGGATCTGTGCGGGGGGTGCCGGGCAACCGGTATCTCTACCGTGACTAGGAAATCCCAATATCGGAGTATTGTTAGGGGTTAATAGAAAAGGAGACGATTTCCATTAAGAAGGCTTTAGCGGGAGTATTAATTGTTTGCATTTTCATTTTATGTTCTTGCAGTAATGATAATAGAGCAGACATTGGAAATACAAACGTTTATCTAAAGAATAAAGATTTTTGGAATGAAATTAGAGACATTTGCTATCCAAAACTGAGTGTGCTAGAAGCAAATTATATTAGCATTGACAAAGATTCTGATATAGATAAAGATGGGAAAAAACATAGGGTTTATCTAAAGAAAGCAAAGGACGATAAAACTATACGTTATGAAAAGCTAACAGACATTTTTTCAAAAGAAGAAGCACAAAAGATTGAAGAGGTATTTCGTCTTTATAAAATTGTCGCTATAGAAATTGGAAATACAATGATTGGGAAAAATAACTTATTTTTTTATGGTGAAGGATTTTTAGATTCATATAGTGCCTTGTTTTATTCATTTGATGATAAAAAATATTTCTCCGATAAAGGACATGAATTTATTAATATTGATACAAATTGGTACTTGTTACATTCTGTTTAATCGTATCCATCTGTACGTGCGATTTTTCTGGGCTGAAATTTGGAGGTTGGGACTTCCTATAACAGCGTATTCCCAAAATCTGAGAGAATATGAAAGTAGTAACCAGACTTCGGGAATACGCAAACCGTTCTACGACATATAGTGCAAAGGCCGCGCCGTCCTGGCGCGGACGTAATAATTATAGTATTTATTCGTAGTTTTAAGATATAGTGATGATATGAAGGATGGTGCATGAGTTTGGAACAAATCTTGTTTGAATCAAGAATGAATCTTCGAAATTGGTTATCTAACAATTGTACCACTAGTAGTGGAATTTGGTTGGTATTCAGTAAACATGCTAGTATTAAAACGCTTAAGGCTAGTGAAGCTCTTGAAGAAGCACTATGTTTTGGTTGGATTGACGGACAAATGCAAAGTATTGACGAAACAAAGTACTTAAAATACTTTTCAATCAGAAGAAAAGGAAGTAAATGGTCAGATAAAAATAAAAATCTAGTAAGAGAGCTTGAATCTAAAGGGTTAATGACTGATTTTGGCCGAATAAAAGTTGAAGAAGCAAAGAAAAATGGAATGTGGGATGCCCCAAAGTCAACACCTATTTCAGAAGAGAACGTACAAATGTTTACAGAACTAATAAAAGACAAGGAACCAGCATTCACAAATTTTCAGTCTATGTCGCCTTCTGTTAGAAAAAACTATACGGGGCTATATTTGGAAGCTAAATCTGATGATGCAAAAAAGAGAAGGTTAGAGAAAATAATAGGTAGGCTGAATTTGAATTTAAAACCAATGTAGTAAAATCTCCGAGGTGAATTAAAGAAAATTTCGGTGAATATGTTCTTTAAATAATAAGTTTTAGATATAGGGAATGTTTAGATTATTAACAATATAAAAGTTATGAAAAAAGTAAAAACTTGGGAATTACTTGAATAGCGATTTGATGCTCTCCGCTAATATTTAAGGCAGCGCCGTCAATGGCGCTGCTGAGTCTGGGGGGCACGATACGTCGTAGAACAGAGTATTGCCAAAACTTTGTAAAGATGAATGTGGTTGGGACGCTTCGGCAATACTCGGGACGTTATCTGCCATGTCTAGGTCATCAAGAACTTGCGAAATAGATTAGGAGATGATTTTCTTGAAAAATGTTGGTTTTATAGGCTATGGAAGTATGGGAAGTATGCTGGTCAATGGATTCTTGACGGCAAATGTCATTAAGCAATCTGATATTTTTATCTCAACAAAAACAAAAACAAAACTTGAAGAGCTAAAGATATTATACCCAGAAGTAAATATTTGCGATAAGAATGAAGAATTGGCGTCGCGGTGTAATTACTTATTCATTTGTGTAAAACCCTTGGAGGTAAAAAACGTTTTGTCTGAATTGAGCCATTCGATACTAGACAATACTCACATCATATCTATTGCCGGATGCGTTACGTTAAATAATATTGCTTCCATTTTTCCAGGAAAAGTGACGAAAGTCATTCCTAGTTTAACATCGGAAGTAAAAGAAGGAATTTCTTTAGTATGTCACAATGAGAAGGTCACTCAATATGATAAGAAATTTATTGAGAGATTACTCAATTCTATTAGTAGGGTAAAAATAATTTCAGAAGAGGACTTTGAACTTGGAGGAGATCTGACAAGTTGCGCTCCTGGTTTAATAGCTTGTATTTTTTCTGAGTTTGTCAAAACTTCTAATAAACACAGTTCAAACATTTCGTTAGAGGATGCTGAAGATATGGTGATTAGTACACTATATGGAACTGCAAAATTACTTTATAAAAAAAAGATAGGATTTGATGATATGATCAGTCGAGTTGCGACAAAGGGAGGTATAACGCAGGAAGGTGTAAGTGTATTAGAAAAAAGGTTACCAGATGTCTTTGATGAATTATTCCAAGTTACGTTGGAAAAACATGAAAAGGTAAAGAACATAGTTGCAAATCTAGAGTAGGTGCATGATATCCTCATCCGGCACAGCAGATAACAGCGTGTTGCCAAAATCTGAGAAATCATGAATGTAGTAACCAGACTTCGATAACACGCAAACCGTTATATGAAATTGGTCGCAAAGGCCGCGTCGTCTTGGCGCGGATTGATATAACAAGTTTAATATTGTTGCAAAAGATACGAGGAGTATTTTCATGAAATATATTGCACTGCTCCGAGGAATAAATGTTGGCGGAAAAAACAAAGTCTCTATGTATGATTTGAAAAACTGCTTCGAGAATGCAGGTTTTCTAAATACGCGGACCTATATAAATAGCGGTAATGTCATCTTTGACAGTGAAGAACAAAGTATCATAGATCTATCAAATTATTGCAATGATATCCTGGAGAAGAAATTTGACTTTCCTATAGGCTTAGCATTGATTGATATTCATACATTAAAAGAGGCATTAGATCATGTGCCTGATTGGTGGGGAGATGATCCAAACTCAAAACATAATGCCATATTTGTAATCCAACCTGTCACAGCGGAAGAAATTATTGCAGATGCAGGAAAAATAAAGCCAGAGTATGAACAACTTTATGCTTATAAAGAGATTATATTTTGGTCAGCTCCATTAAAAACATTTTCTAGAACCCGGTGGTCAAAGATAGTTGCAACAAAGGTATATCAAAGTATTACTATTCGAAATGCAAATACAACAAAGAAGTTATTGGAACTGGCACAATCATAAAATGTAAGATGAGACTTTTTTGGGAATTTGAGAGGTCGACGTCCTGTCGACCTCTGGATATGGGGGCGACCAACTTCATTTAACAGCGTATTCCCAAAATCTGAGATAATATGAATGTAATAACCAGACTTCGGTAATTCGCGGGACGTTAAATGAAATTGGTCGCAAGGTCGCGCCGTCCTAGCGCGGACAAAATGGAATTAGATATTTCTTCGCAGTTGGCAAAATTAGAAAGGAAGAATACCATGTATTCATTTACAAACCAGTTTATGTCCAATGATAAAAATGCTGAGTTCCTAAAAGCCACTATGATGGGGCCAAACGCCATGCGGTTAGCAGAGGAATTGGCGTCACACCTGAACATCAATGAGAATATGCGAATCCTTGACCTCGGCTGCGGGTGTGGTCTTTCCACGCTTTTGTTAGCGAAAAAATACGGTGCGTCTGTTTTCGCCGCCGACCTTTGGATTTCGCCAACTGAAAACTATGAGCGTTTTGAGTCTATCGGAATTGATGATAAGGCCGTTCCAATTTTTGCAGACGCGACCAAAGGCTTGCCTTTCGCAAACGGATATTTCGACTTGTTGTTCACCGTGGACGCTTACCATTATTTCGGTGATACGGCGGAAATGCTCCCGTCGCTCATTCCTTTTGTGAAAAAGGGCGGCCATATCGCCGTGGCTATCCCCGGCTTAAAATATTCGGGGAAAATGTCCCCGGTGAAATGCAGCCGTTTTGGAATAGCGAGATGGAAAGAACCTTGCACTCTCTTGATTGGTGGAAAGATTTATGGAAGAAGGCAGAGGGCATTGAAATGGTGGACAGTTGTGAAATGGGCTGTTGCAGACAGGCTTGGAAAGAATGGCAGACCGGTTATCATCCCATTGTCGCTGAGGACATCAAAATGATGGAGGCTGAGGGCGGAAAGTATTTTAATCTTATTCAGTTGATTGCTAAAGTCATTTGAATATACTTGCCGTTCTGCCGTTCACCTTTGCCCCCAAAGGCGTACCTAATAAGCATAATGTATAGTTGAGTTATTTCGCATTCTTCTTATTTCATGTTGTTAAAGTCTAACGAAGAATTAAAGGGGCCGCCGTCCTGGCGTCCTCTGAATTTGGGGGCGACCAACTTCATTTAACAGAGTGTTTTCGACACTTTGCCAATATGAATGCCGGTTGGTACGCGTCGCAAACACGCGGATCGTTATATAAAATCGCGCGCAAGACCGCCACATCGTGTGGCGGAAGGATTTTAATTAAGTGATGCTATGTTGGCAAAATACGATAAAGGGGTTAATTAATCATGAGAATTAGATATCCAGAAATGGGGATATGCGGTCTTTCATGTCAATTATGTCCAAAGTATCATACGGATAGTAATAGTAGATGTGAAGGATGTAAAAGTGAATCACGCATGACTCTTGGATGTCCTTTTATTACTTGCGCTATTAAGAAAAAAGAGATTGAATTCTGTTGGGAATGTAAAAATAGTACTAATTGTGAAAAATGGAGGAATCATCGGGAAGCGGGAGAAAAATTTGATTCGTTTAAATGCTACCAGAAGCTTGAGGAAGATATTAACTTCATCCAGGAAAATGGCTTTGAAGAATATAAAAAAATACAGAATATAAGAGAAGAAATACTAAAGGATATGTTAGGTAATTATAATGAAGGCCGTTCAAAAAGTTATTATTGTATTGCAGTAACTGTTATGAAAATTGAAGAATTAGAACAAGCATTATTAAGAGCTAAAGAAAATTCATATGGTTTTGAGATTAAAAGTAAATCTAAAGTTTTACACTCAATATTAGACGAGATTGCCAAACAGGAAGGATATTATCTTGGACTAAGAAAAAAGTGAACTTAATATAAATATACATTTGGGGGGGCCGACGTCCTGTCGGCCTCGACTCTGGGGGCGCGCGACTTTAATAACAAGCAGTTCCCGAAACTTAGAACAGATGAATGCCGGAAGACGCTTCGGGAACCGCCAGACGTTATCTAGGTATACTTATCAGTTTGTATATGTAAAAGTAAGTCTTCTCGGGAGTATTGTGAAGAATTATTGAACTACGCAGAAGCAGGGGAGCGAGGAAGAAATGAATGTTGAAAGAGCTGCGGGGTCTGACTGCCCAGACATTTTATTACTTCAAAAGTTAGCGTATGTAAGCGAAGCAGAGATCTACGGTGATTTCGGAATAGCACCTTTAGCTCAGACGTTACATGAAATCGAGGATGAGTTTCGCAGGTAAGTTTTCCTCAAAATTGTGTCCAATGGGAAAATTGTTGGATCAGTAAGAGGGGTTGCTGAAAACAGGACGTGCTTTATTGAGAAACTCATCGTTCATCCACATTTCCAGAATTGTGGTCTAGGAACAAAGCTTATTAAGGAGTTGGAAGTGTTTTCTCCGATTGTAATAGGTTCGAATTATTTACTGGACATAAGAGCCAGAAGAATCTTTACCTTTACACAAAGTTAGGATACAAAGAATTTAAGACCTTACCAGTTACATCAAATCTAGACTTTGTATTTTTGGAGAAAGAAGTGAAGGAAAAATAGTGATAAATTGTTCGGGATGGTCTATGAGAGGCGCCCCATCAGATAACAGCGGATTCCCAAAATCTGGGATAATATGAAAGTAGTAACCATACTTCGGGAACGCTTGGACGTTATCTGACATTATCATTTCGGGGATGAATTTTGGGAGTCAAGGATTTTTTAGAGTCTTGTCATGTTCACCGATATTTCTTAAGAGGATACCATCTTGATAATATTGCCATGTCATTTGATAATTCATCGTGATACTTGCTTCATATATATCTGAGGCCTCTTTTATTTTCTTGGTTCTTAGTGAAGGATGTTTGGGGTTTTGATCCATTAATTCAAGTTTATTCTTTAATGCCTTTTTTACATTAGGGTCTATAAGTTTTATTTTTTCTTTAAAGAGTTCTGAATAATAGAATCTCATAGGCCTAGATCCTTAAACAATTCGTCTTTCGATTTAGCAGAATTAATTTTATCATTTTCTATATCAGATTGAATTTGTCTTTCCTCATGTTGCCATTCTTTAGTCCAAAAGTAGGCTTGATCTTTTGGTATCACTACAACAGGGCGTAGGACAATTTGATCGCCTTCGATATCAACTTCAAGAGTATCACCTTGTTTGAGATTAAGTTTCTTGATGATTTCAGATGGTATAGTAATTTGAGACCTGCTTCTAATTTCCGTTAGCATCACGAATCACTCCTTTGCAGAAATTCGGAAATTCTTATATTCCTATTATATGCATGAGTAATGTAAAATGCAATTGTTATTCAAACATTACGATGCAGTGATAACGTCAGATAACAGCGTGTTCCCAAAATCTGGGTGGACGATGAAGGTAGTAACCAGACTTCGGTAACACTCGGGACGTTCTACGACATCTAAGCTTTTATAAACAGGATGGGTCTTCATAGTAAGTACAGAAGTAATTAGGAGTAGAAAATGGAAAAAAAGAAAAATAGCTCATCCATTCCACGGCACAAACGAATGAAGAGAACAAATAGACTTCAAGCTGCTTGAAAAGGACAATTGCAGGTCAAATCGAGCAGAAACAAAAACGGAAAAGGTTAAAAGAGGAAGGGGAAATGTTTGCATCTTTTGAGTCTGATGATCGATTTTGTTACATAGTGGGGTATACGTCTGGTGGTGCACCTTATGGATTAACGTGGGAAGAGATGGACCTCAATGAGAATTCGGATGAAATTTATTCGTATGGAGGTCGACTGGAAAATATGGACAAGGATGAGACTGAGGAAGCAATAATAGATTTAGATGAGTCAAAATTATTTTTTACGATTAAGGAATGGGAAGATGATATCCCGTTTTAACTATAAGGAAACGGACAGTCTGGGTGGCATTAACCGACGTCCGATAACAGCGGATTACCAAATTCTGAGATAAGCAGTAACCAGACTTCGGGAACACCTATCCGTTATGTGCAATGTTTGACTTGGGTGGTTCTCGTGGGGTGATTCTGCCGGGCATCCGTGACCAGTGAGGAATGATATCCTACAACTTCGTAATGTATATGTTAAATTGCTACCCTCTGAGGGGAATTATATCGAGTATTGAAAATAGAGTGGTATAGAGATGTGATAAGGAGGAAATATGAAAGTTCTTGTACTTGGTGGGAATGGAGCAACTGGTTACCAAGTTGTGAAACAACTACTTAAGAATAGCGTAAATGTTAAAACTATTGTAAGAAATACCGAAAAGCTGAAGTCGTTAGGGAACCAGGAAAACCTTGAAATCATTACAGATAGTATACTTGATATGGATAATCCAAAGTTATTAGCGATTCTGTATGATGTTGATGCCGTTGTATCTTGTCTGGGGCATAATATTACATTTGCTGGAATATGGGGAAAGCCTCATAAGTTAGTAACTGACGCAATTCAAAAAATACATGAATCAATAAAAATGAAAGAAACAAAAAAATTGAAAAAATTTATCTTGATGAACACAACAGCATGCTTAGATGTTGATGCCCAAGAGAAATTCACAACTCCTGAGAGAATTGTCATAGCAATAATGAGGTTCCTTCTGCCGCCACAAAAAGACAATGAACAAGCAGTGAAATACGTGAAAAGTTTTATTGGGAAGAATGACCAAGATATCGAATGGGTTGTCGTGAGGCCAGATACACTGGTAAATGAAGAAGAAGTAACATATTATACTGTCCACAATTCTCCGGTAAGGAGCCCTGTTTTCAATTCAGGAAGAACAAGTAGGATAAATATTGGGAATTTCATCATGAGCCTACTTTGTGATAATGAACAATGGGAAAAATGGAGATATAGAATGCCCGTAATATATAACGAAATAAGATAAGAGCTATCTAAGGCGGGGGGACGTAGAGAATCCCAACCGTTAGGCGACATGTGGCAGGATCTGCCATCCATGGCAGATTTTTGTGGAGCTAATAATTGGGGGAATTCGCCAAGTGGTCTTTATGCGGTTTTTATTCATAAGGGAGATGCCAGCACTGCTCCAAAAACATTCGAATACATTTTTGGAACTTGGTTGCCAAATTCTGAATACCTATTGGACAATAGGCCCCACTTTGAAATATTGGGAGAAAAATATAAAAATGAAGATCCCAATTCAGAAGAAGAAGTATGGATTCCAATTAAGCCAAGAAAGAAACTTTAGTCAATTGCGTCACTTCGCCTAACCCAACCGATATATTACAGTCGGAGACTAAAAAGAAAAAGCAGCATCTCGGCTACTTTGGAGGAAATACTTCATTGTGAGTGCCAATGATATAGAAAGTATTAATCTGGTCTTGCCCTTCTGAAGTAATCTCAATAATTATACGTATCGGTTCTGTCAGCCCAAAAATAAGCCTGACTGGAAGGCACAAGTTTCATTGGTTCAATGATAATCTTATTGTCGACCAAACTGATATCAAGAACATCGCCTTCATTAATGTTTAAGGAATCACGGATTTCTCTGGGAATACTAATAAGATTACGCTTTTGAACAAAAATCCTATGTGAAAAAGTTTGAGTTTCAGACATAAGAATCACCTCAAGTATTTTGTGCTTACAGTATATGCGTAATTACGTAAAGTAGCAATAGCTTGAAGACAGATAAAAAAATAGAGCGCCGACCATCACATAACAGAGTATTCCCAACACTTAGCCAAGATGGAAGAGGTCGGGACGCGTCGGGAATACGGGGAACGTTAGACGCCATTCCGGGGGGGTGTGGAAGGATGAATGTTTTAATTTTTGGCGGGACGGGTTTTGTCGGAAGAAATTTGACAGAAGAATTGCTTGCTAATGGATATAAGGTATTCGTTGTAACGAGAAATCGCCAAAGAACTGCTAACAGCTTGAGGAATAATGTTAAGATAATAGAGTGGGACAATATTTCCCCTCTATCTTCTATTTATGAGCTGCGGGGAATTGACGCAGTGATTAACTTGGCGGGGGAATCCATCGGCAGCCGCCGCTGGTCCGATTCAGTAAAGCAGGAGATTCTGGCCAGCAGGATCAGAACTACCGGTGCAATTGTTACTGCCATAAATAATCAAACAATTCATCCCAAAGTTCTAATTAACGCTTCAGCAGTTGGGTATTATGGACCACGTCAGGATGATGAGATAACTGAGTCTGAAGCAGTTGGGCAGGATTTCCTGGCTCAGGTTTGCCGGGACTGGGAAAATGAAGCATACAAGGTTAAAAACGATTTATCCAGAGTCGTAACTATTCGTATTGGCGTAGTATTAGGAAATGAAGGTGCACTAAACAGAATGGCAATGCCATTTAAATTCTACATAGGTGGTCCACTGGGTGCGGGAAATCAATGGCTTTCTTGGATACACATCCAGGATTTAACGAGTATGATAAGGTTCGCAATCGAACATCAAGAGCTAACTGGTCCTATAAATGCCACTGCTCCAGAGTCCGTACGAATGAGAGATTTCTGCAAAGTTCTGGGAGAAGTTCTTAAAAGACCATCTTGGCTACCCGTTCCTGAGCTTTTATTGAAAATAGCTTTAGGACAAATGGCGGAAATGTTATTACACGGTCAACGGGCTGTCCCAGAAAAAATTCTCGGCGCAGGTTTTGAATTTAGATTTCCCAAGTTAAGATCTGCTTTGGAGGACGCTATGGGGAAGCAAAACGGTGTCTAACAGGGCGTTAGACGAGACATCCTCTACGGGGCTGAAATGGAGGTTAAAAACATGACGATGGATAAGGTTCGCAGCCATTTTGAAGATGAGGCATTTCACTACGATGACCTAATCCCCAGGATAATTCCAAAGTACCAAGAACAGAATGAAACAATCATCACACTTATCCCATTCGACAGGTCGGAAGTCGTTAAAGTACTTGATCTGGGATGTGGTACGGGAATTTTATCGTACCTTGTTCTCAGTGGATTCCCCAAGTCAAAGGTGGTGGCATTTGATTTGGCAGAGAACATGCTCACCGTCTGCGCCCGGAATCTCAGCGCTTACAAAGACCGGCTAACCCTAATGAAGGGGAACTTTGGGTCGGATGACTTTGGCAGCGGTTACGATATCATAGTATCCGGATTATCTACTCATCACCTTGATGACACAGAAAAGCCTCGTTTGTACAAACGAATCTATGATTCGCTCAACCATGGCGGAGTTTTTATTAACAGAGAAGTGGTATTAGGAGAAACATTGTCTTTAACCGACAGGTATTATTACCTCTGGCGTGAGTACATAAGGAGTAATGGCGAAGACGATGAAAAATGGTTTAAAAAGTGTTTAGAAGAGGATATCCCGGCGCCGGTAGAGGTGCAGACAAATTGGCTGCGGGAGATCGGCTTTGTTGATGTTGGCTGCCACTGGCGGTATTTTAACTTTGCTATCTTCGGTGGGATTAAGCTGTAGTTTTTAATCGGATTCGATGTGATGAATATGCCCGGTGTTACCATCGGTGACGGAGCAATAATTGCAACTAGGTCTGTAATAGGGAGAGAAACAGAATGGGGAATTTTGAATTTGACGGCCAAAAGTATAAAGCTGCTTCCAGCCACCAGAAAGAGTGGGGAACCAGGATCATTGCTGAATTAAGCCTTACAGGAGCGGAAACCATCCTTGATCTTGGCTGCGGTGACGGTGTACTGACAAAGTTGCTGTCTGACCTGGTACCTAAAGGGAAGGTGCTTGGTATAGACGCCTCAAAGGGAATGATTGAGACAGCAAAAGAACTGGAAGGACATAACTTATCATTCGCTTTTCAAGACATTAATAATTTGGGCTTTTCCAGTGAGTTCGATTTGATATTCTCAAACGCTGCTCTACACTGGGTTAAGGACCATAAGAGGCTCTTACACAGTTGTTATATGGCCTTGAAGCCAGGTGGCGCAGTACGTTTTAATTTTGCTGGAGACGGAAACTGTTCTAATTTCTTCGAGGTTATCAGGCAGGTAATAGATAATCCAACTTACATTGAGCATTTCGAAAACTTCGAATGGCCATGGTACATGCCAAAGATTAGTGAGTACGAGAAACTGGTCAAACAAAATAAGTTCAAGGAATCAAGATGCTGGGAAGAAAACGCAGACAGATACTTTAAAACTAAAGAAGATATGGTCAAGTGGATTGATCAACCATCTATTGTACCATTACTAAAGTTCCTTCCTGAGGAAAAACAGAATGGATTTAGAAACGAGGTCGTACATAGAATGGTTGATAAAACAATACAACCCGATGAAACCTGCTTTGAAACCTTTAGACGGATAAACGTTTTTGCAAGGAAATAAGACGTAATTATAATTTGGTTTAAACCAAAAAGGAGATTTAAAATTTCTTGATAACGGTGTAGGAAGGGAAGTAGTAATTCTATGAAGTATTCAGAAGCAAAGTTAGGCCGGATATTTATTTTGAGGCTGGAACATGGCGATAAGCTTCCTGATATAATCGAAGAATTTGCTGCAGGCCACCAAATCAAATCTGCAATCGTTCATTTTCTTGGTGGTGCTGATACAAACAGTAAAGTAGTGGTTGGCCCGGAAGACGGAACAGCGCCTAAACCCCGTCCAATGGTTACAGAATTATCAGGAACAAGTGAAGCTATCGGTATGGGAACTTTATTTATAAATGAAGAAGGGGTGCCGCGCCTGCACCTGCACTCGGCGTTTGGGCGCAGCCGGGAGACAGTCACCGGCTGCACCAGGGAAGGGATTATGGTCTGGCATATTGGTGAAGCAGTAGTTTTTGAACTCCTTAACACAACTGCCAAAAGGAAAATCGATCCGGAAACTGGCTTTGAACTATTAGAGATAGAATAATAATTTGGGTCATACATACACAGCAAGCTCTTTTGTCCTGATGCTTGGGAGGTTTTCATAGTGGAGCTTTTCATCAAGCTTATAACGGTAGCCGGTTTAGGAATTATTGAGCTGTGGGCGGCAATTCCGATGGGGACAGCCTTAAAACTCCATCCTTTACTAAACGGTATAGCCTCAGCGCTGGGTTCTATCATTGGAGCAGTGTTGGTTATAGTCCTTGGCGACCGCCTTCGTAATTGGTTGCTAAAGAGGAGGGACAGGGGAAAGGAACAGGAGAAGAAAGGACAGGTTTATAGAATATGGGATAAGTACGGGGTGATTGGGCTTGGGATGTTGTCTCCCCTGCTGACTGGTGCGCCGCTAGGCGCCGCAATAGGCATTTCCCTTGGAGCATCACCAGGACGGCTTATATTCTGGATGAGTTTTGGTATTTTGATCTGGACTATTATCCTGACCATAATCAGTACTTTGGGATTTGAGTGGTTTCAGCTGCTGAAAAGATAAATGTATTTATTTTATACGATAATCAAAAATAGAACATAGTAATATAAAAAATAGTGGAGTGAAATGCCATATGAAACAAACAAAGACTATTACTATTCTTGTGTTCTGCATTGCAGCAATATCAGCAGTGGCTGCCGCGGCTGGAATATTCTCAGGGCAAGGCCCGGGAACTTATGAATATGAGTCTATTCGCGGTCAAATAGTAACTATTTATGGAAAGGGATTATATCAACACATGTCCGCAGAGGTGGCTATACAAGGCATAGCCCAGGATTATGTCACCTTGTTTATAGGCGTCCCGTTGCTGCTTATATCTCTTTTTTTAGCAGGGAAGGGGTCTGTCAAAGGTCGTTTTCTGCTGGCCGGCACACTGGGATATTTCCTTGTTACTTACCTGTTCTACCTGGCAATGGGAATGTACAACCCTCTTTTTCTGGCTTATGCCTTCCTGATGGGTGCTTCCTTTTTTGCTTTTACCATTATTATGCTGTCTTTTGATGTCGATATACTGCCGGCTGCTTTCTGTGCAAATACCCCGGTAAAGTTTACAGGTGGATTCCTGATATTCAACGCCTTTGCCATAGCCTTTCTTTGGCTGAGCATAGTAGTGCCGCCCTTAATTGAGGGCAGTATCTATCCCAAAGGCCTGGAACATTACACCACTCTTATCGTGCAGGGTATGGACCTGGGTTTGCTGCTGCCCCTTGCTGTAGTATCCGGTGTGCTTTTAATCCGGAAAAAACCTTTCGGTTATTTACTTGGCCCGGCGTATCTTATCTTCTTATCTTTGTTGATGACTGCCCTCACTGCAAAAATTACGGCTATGGGAATGAGGGGGTATAATATTATTCCGGTAATATTCATTATTCCAACGTTTAATCTTCTTTCTATCATCTGCTCGATTTTGTTAATAAAAAATATTAAGATTGCGAAAACAAGTTAGTGCATTACACCCGAAAGGAGCATCTGGGCAAAACAATTACTATAATTACTTTAATGATGGCATTTTAATTAGTTATTTAAGAAATATAAAAAACCATTAGACAGCGACGATTGCCTGGAACATATAGTGAAAATATTTATTCTGGAAAGGAGTAGAAAGTGCATTCAACAAGTATAGGTAAAACAATGATAGCTCCTTGTGGTATGAATTGCGGCATATGCATGGCCCATCTTCGTGACAAGAAAAAGTGCCTGGGATGCAATGGCACCGACGAAATGAAAGCGAAGCACTGTGTGGTTTGTAGAATTAGAAATTGTGAAGAACTTAAAGCGAGTGGAAGCAATTATTGCTTTTCTTGTGAAAGGTTTCCTTGTACGAGACTAAAGCAACTCGATAAGCGATATAGAACAAAATACGGAATGAGCATGATCGATAATTTAAATAGAATAAAAGAGATAGGCATAGATAGATTTATGATGGTTGAAAACCAAAGATGGGTATGTGAAAAATGTGGTGATGTGATTTGTGTGCATAATAAAAAGTGCTATAAATGTGGTCGTCAGATGTAATTATTATGAAGGTGAAAAGAAGAATGAACAATATTATTGAAAAAATCCGCCAGGAATTGAAAGAAAACAGCGATGAACACACAAGACAATCAGGACAGAGATTTTTTAAAGAAAGTGTAAATATCTATGGCGTAAAGACTGCTTTAGTCGGCAGGATCGCAAAAGAATATTATAAAAGCATTAAAGACAAAAGCAAAGCTGAGATTTTTAATTTATGCGAGGAGTTATGGCAGTCAGGATATATGGAAGAATCGTTTATCGCCTGTAACTGGTCTTATTTTATTTACAAAAAATATGAGCCCGGGGATTTTTCGGTATTTGAAAAATGGGTAAATAATTATGTCACCAACTGGGCGTCGTGCGATACCCTCTGCAATCACACAATTGGCGCTTTTATTGAAATGTATCCCGAATATTTATCCGGTTTAAAAAAATGGGCCAAATCCCAGAACCGCTGGATGCGCCGCGCGTCCGCGGTGTCTCTCATTATCCCGGCCAAACAGGGAAAGTTCTTAGAAGACATTTTTGAGATTGCCGATATTCTGCTTTTAGATAAAGATGATATGGTGCAAAAAGGCTATGGCTGGATGCTGAAAGAAGCCAGCCGCAAAAATCAAAAAGAAGTATTTGATTATGTAATTAATAATAAAAGAACAATGCCCCGTACGGCCTTAAGATACGCCATTGAGAAAATGCCAAATGAACTAAAAAAAGAGGCAATGACAAAGTAAAATATTGACTGCAGAACAGTGGATGGGTTTTGATATTGTTCTGAAGAAAGTCCAGCGAGGCCAAAAGATTCGGAGGTTGTATGGATAAAGTTGTTTTAACCAGGGAGAAAGAGACTTTACTCATTCCGCTGTTTGGTAAAGCAAAGGAATCAACAAAAGACAGACCTATACTTGTTGACAGGAAAGCGGTTGAGATTGTTAACCGGATAGATTACGATTTCACTTTATTAAAAATTCCCGAGAAGACAAATATAATGATGTGCCTTAGGGCAAAACTCATTGATAATTGTGTTAAAGATTTTCTTGAAATGGATGGAGACAGTGCCGCTTTGCATTTAGGCTGCGGCCTGGACAGCAGGTATGACAGAGTTGGAAACAGCGCTGTTGATTGGTATGACGTAGATTTTAAAGAAGTTACTGATATCCGCAGACTATTCTATGAAGAAACAGATAAATATCATTTAATTGGGTCCTCTGTTACTGAGAGCAGCTGGCTAAAGGAAATCCCAACCGGCAAAAATCAGTACATAGTTATAGCTGAGGGCCTGTTTATGTATCTTCGAGAAGATGAGATCAAGATGCTGATCAGAAAACTAAAGAATAGAATCGGCAGCTATACTTTAATTTTCGATGCCTTTAGTGTTTATACCGCGAGAAAAGTGAGAAATCACCCATCCTTAAAGAAAACAGGCGCTGTAATTCAATGGGGTATTGATGATCCCGGTGAGCTTGCAAAATGGGGGATGGGGATTCAATTCATTAAAGAAGAGTACTTTACCTCGAATGAGGAGATGGGCAACCTGGGTTTTGGCATGAGGATTGCGTTTAGAACAGCAAATTTATTTCCATTTATTAGAAAGGCCCAGAGGCTGTTAATACACAAAGTTCATGAGTCTCAGATAATAATACCGGAGGTGCAAAAACATAGTTAGCAAAATAGATTTATTTGAAATAGGGCTGTCGGAACAGTATGTCCGGGAAGTCGAGGTATACGGCGCCGGCCTCCATCCGGCCAGGGTTTCGGCGCAGCACCGTGAAATTTACAAAGTGATAACCGAAAACGGCGAGATGCAGGCTGTGGTTTCAGGCAGGCTTGGCTACACTGCGTCTTCAGCGGCGGATTACCCGGTTGTAGGCGACTGGGTGCTGGTTGACCGGGAGGACGACCAAAGCGGCAGCGCTGTGATACACGCCATCCTGACCCGTAAAAGCAGTTTCGAGCGGAAAGCCGCGGGAACGGGACATGAGCGTCAGGTTATTGCTGCCAACATCGACACGGTGTTCATCTGTATGTCGCTCAATAAAGACTACAACCTGCGGCGCGCCGAGCGCTATCTTTCAATAGCATGGGACAGTGGGGCGGCGCCTGTGATCGTACTAACCAAGGCCGACCTGTGCGTGGACATTGAGGCGAAGCTGGCAGAGCTGCAGGCTATCGCTTTTGGTGTGGACGTGGTTGTCACCTCGAGCATGAGCAACGATGGATACAGCGGCATAATCAAGTACCTCAAAAAAGGGAAGACAATAGCCTTTATCGGTTCGTCAGGTGTGGGCAAGTCTACTTTGATTAACAAGCTCATGGGCAAAGAAGTGCTGGTCACAAAGGGGATCAGAGATGACGACAGCAGGGGCAGGCACGCGACCACGCACAGGCAGCTGCTGGCCCTGCCTGGCGGCGGCGTGGTTATCGACACGCCGGGCATGAGGGAGATCCAGGTTGCCGGTGCTGATTTATCAAAGTCATTTGCCGACATCGAGGAGTATGCCCAAAATTGCTATTTCAGGGACTGCCGGCATGAATTCGAGCCGAAGTGCGCTGTGAAGAAAGCGATCGAGGACGGGTCGTTGTCCCTTAAAAGATTTGAGAACTACAAAAAGCTTCAAAACGAGATGGTGTTTGTGGAGCGCAAAAGCACTATGACGGCGGCGCAGTCAGAAAAGCAGAAAATAATCGGGATGATGGGATCGCTTGACGCCCACAAGCAGGTATTAAAAAACAAGCCAAAGAACAGGTAATAGCCGAAGAAGTGTACATAAGTATTACTGTTTAGAGGAGGGGCGACATCGATGATATGTCGCGAATTGTCGCTTATTGCAGTGAAGGCTGCTGACGTTGGTCCCGGGGAAGACAGTAAACTCCCCAAGAGCCCGTTTATTGAACGGGCTCTTCTTTCTGAGCAAATAAAAATAACCATTCAAAATAAAGGAAAAAATAAATGAATTTAAGAATTATTGTCGATAAGTATATTGGTATTATTGTTTTGATAACATTCAAAAAAGAAAAGCAGGGGGTAAACAGAATTGAACATCACAAAAACAGAAAATGGCGAAACTACAATCCTAACCATTGAGGGCAGGCTTGACACCAACACAAGCGATACGCTGGCAGCTAAATTGGCCGCGTTGTTTGAAAGTGGGGTAAACGCTATTATTCTAGACTTTGCTTCGCTTGTATATCTATCCAGCGCCGGTCTTCGTGTGCTCTTGACGGCACAAAAAAAACTGGGCGCAACAGGCGGCAGCATGCTCATCAAAAACTGCAGCGAGTTTATTTATGATATTTTTGAAACAACTGGCCTTACCAACATTATGCAAATTGAGGTTTAGCTGGTTAGAATTATTTCAACTAGTTAAGCTGCGTTTTCTTTAAAATAGAGAATCATGCGCTAAGGAGCGAAAATATGAAAAACAAAGTGGTTGTGCTGGTGTTGATTTTTATTTTGGCACTGTCGCTTGCCGCATGCAAAGGCGGGAGCGGAAAAATCACAGAGTTGTCAATGCTTGGTGGTGGAAAAAGTGAAAGCACAAAGCTAAAAACGATTGATGACCTAAAAGATAAACGTATTGGGGTATTACTGGGCTCTACTCACGATACATACGCCACAAAAAATTTTCCGCAGGCAACAATTCTGCAGTATAAGAGCACATCGGATGTCCTCCTGGCAGTGAAGTCGGGAAAAGTTGATGCGGCTTTTTTTGCCTCTGAAATGCTGGCTGAAATACTCCGGAGCGATAATGAGTTGGGGGTTTTGAGCGAAAGGGTCTTTTCAGATCCTATTGCTATAGGCTTTAACAAGGAAAATGACAGCTTGCGGGAGCAATTCAACCTATTTTTAAAACAAATAAAAGAAAACGGTTTGTATGACGATATGGTCAGCCGCTGGATGTCAAAAGGCGTCACCGATATGCCGGTCGTAGAGAATCCTAAAACCAATGGTACCCTTATAGTAGGTATAGTAAGCGATAAGGGACTGCCTTTTACCATAGTAAAAGACAATAAGATGATAGGTTTTGATGTCGAACTTGTAGAACGGTTCGCGGCCTATCTGGGCAAAGAGCCTAAACTGGCCGATATGGAGTTTGGCAGCTTAATCGCTGCCGCTTCCACGAACAAAATTGATATGATCGCAAGCACTTTGATGATTACAGAAGAGAGAAAGCAGCAAATTGATTTTTCCGACCCGTATAGTGAATTAGGCGCCAGTGTGTTTGCCCTTAAAAAGAATATCGCAAGTTATGATGAACAGTCAGGCGCACTTGTGACAATACCACTTCTAAAAAATCTATCCGATAGTTTTTACAACAATATTATCCTTGAAGACCGCTATTTGCTTATAGTTGACGGCTTAAAAACAACTGCCGTCATATCCCTGTTTGCCGCATTTTTTGGCACTCTGCTGGGAGCCTTGATCTGTTTTATGCGCATGAGTAAAAACAAGCTTCTAAACAATATCGCCAAGTTCTACATTTCCATCATGCGGGGAACCCCGGTGCTTGTACTGCTGATGATTGTCTTTTATGTGGTGTTCGCGTCGGTCAATATTAACCCAGTTATTGTGGCAATCCTGGCCTTTGGCGCGAACTTCGGGGCGTATGTCTCCGAAATGTTTAGAACATCAATAGAAAGTATAGATAGGGGTCAGGAAGAAGCGGGGATTGCAAGCGGCTTTACCAGGATGCAAACATTTCTTTATATTATCATGCCGCAGGCGCTGCGACAGGTGCTGCCCGTCTATAAGGGAGAGTTTATCTCCCTGGTAAAGATGACTTCGATCGTTGGTTACATCGCTGTGCAGGACCTGACCAAGGCCAGCGATATTATCAGGAGCCGTACCTTTGACGCCTTCTTCCCTCTAATTATGGTGGCTGTGCTTTACTTTATTGTTTCTTGGTCACTGGCTCTTGCTCTGGACTTTATTGGAGTAAAGATTGACCCGAAAAGAAATCGCAAGACGAGGAGACAGCAAATATGATCAGGACGGAACATCTAAGTAAAAGCTTTGGTGACCTTATGGTGCTAAAAGACGTAAGCACAGACATTAAAAAAGGTGAGGTTATTTCTATAATAGGCCCCTCCGGCACTGGTAAAAGCACATTGCTGCGCTGCCTTAATCTACTGGAAATGCCCAGCGGCGGCAGTATTTATGTTAATAATATTGATCTGCTCGCGAAAACCACAAATATTCCCAAAACACGCCAAAAAATGGGTATGGTGTTTCAATCTTTTAATCTGTATGCTCATCTTTCAGTGCTGGAAAACCTCACTCTTGGGCCGGTAAAACTTCTGGGTAAAAGCAAAACCGATGCGGAAAACAAAGCGTTAGAGCTGCTAAAGCTGGTAGGGCTGGCAGAAAAGGCTGACAGCTTCCCGGATGAGCTTTCCGGCGGGCAAAAACAAAGGGTGGCCATAGCCCGCTGCCTGGCCATGGAGCCGGAGGTCATGCTCTTTGATGAGCCGACATCTGCCCTGGACCCGACCATGACCAGTGAGGTATTGGCGGTGATCCGGCGTCTGGCCAAAGAGGGTATGACCATGGTGATTGTCACTCATGAAATGGAGATCGCCCGCAACATATCTAATCGCGTGTTTTATATGGACGAAGGGATAATCTATGAAGAGGGTACTCCGGAACAGGTATTTGAGAATCCACAAAAGGAGAAAACAAAAGCGTTTATAAACAGGGTGCGCAGGTTTAACTACCATATTACCAGCAAAGACTACGATCTATATGCCATGAACGCGGAAATCGAGACCTTTTGTGAAAAACACCTGCTGTCCAAAAGAGTTTGTGATAATGTGCTGCTTTTAGTTGAGGAAATTTTAGGCTTGCAAGAGGAGTTTTCTGATATTACTTTTAGTCTTGCTTATTCAGAGAAAGATGGCCGTTTAGAATTTGATTTTGAAAGCGCCGGAGTGCCTGCCAACCCCCTTGAGGAAGGTGTGCGGGAAGATGATATTGGCATCATGCTGATCAAGAGCAGGTGTGAAAGCTATCAATATAAATATGAAAATGGGAAAAACATATTATTGATTAAGCTTAAGTGACAGAGGGAACGTCATAAAAATAACGAAAAGGTCTTATGAATATAAGAGCAAAGCCTAAAATAAAAATTCTCTGGGATTAAAAGCTGTGCAGGCAGATAGACAGGGTCAGGCTTGTAAAAACCTGACCCTGTCTTATGAGAAGTGCCAAAGCACAGCAGGTTATTTTTTATAAAACTCTCCGGAACTGTAACTTGTCCAGGCGTCTTCACGGGTGGCGTATTCCCCGGCGCCCCAGAAACCGGAAGTGACGGCGCCGCCAAGCGGGATAGGCGGCCGCTCCACCGGGGCCGATACCGTGTTTGAATAGATCACTGGGTAAATCTCATCGTTACCGTTATTTATGATTATATCGCAATAATAAGCAAGACCCGGTTCCACACCGGTAATGTAAAAACTGTCCCAGGATGGTTTTATGTCAAAAGAGCGGTATACACCCCGGTTAACCACATTTAACCTCAGCTGCAGTTTTTTTTTCGCTGCCAGGGCCGCTCTCTGGTTTGGTGAAAGATCCCAGTACACGTACAGTGTACGCGGTGTTTGCACCATCAAAACAAGTGTGTTGTCATTATAATTTGAAGGTAAGGAGACCTGTATCATTGTTATACCCTTAACCTTTCTGAAATAAAATACACACTTACTTTATGAGTCAAGGATAGCTAAAATTCATTAAGAATATATTTCAGAATTATTAAAAAATTATTATATTTTGGATCTTATATGATAACTTTAGCAGAAAAAGGCTTATATAAAGAAAAAAAGGAGATATTCACTTCTCAAAGAAATTAGTATAACTGAAGCTATAAATATCAACGCTATACACAGTGGTTTTTAGTTCTTGTAATACTTTCAGCCGGAGGTAAATCAAAATGAACCAGGGCCCCGCACTTAAGAAATACACCTTAATAACCGTCATGATAGCCTCTTTTTCCACTCCTTTCATGGGCAGCGCTATTAACCTGGCTATCCCTTCAATTGGGCGGGAGTTTAACAGCACCGCCATAGTGCTCAGTTGGGTGGTCAGCAGTTACCTCCTGGCCACTGCCGCCTTTTTGCTGCCCTTCGGCAGGCTTGCCGATATTTCCGGCAGGAAAAAGGTATTCATTTTGGGTGTAATAATTTTCACCCTGTCGTCATTGCTCTGTGGATTATCCTGGTCAATTCAGGCGCTGATCGGGTTCAGGATCCTGCAGGGTATTGGTTCTGCCATGACTTTTGGAACAGGGATGGCAATTTTGACTTCAGTCTTTCCTCCCCAGGAAAGAGGCCGGGTACTTGGTATAAACGTTGCCACAGTTTATACCGGCCTTTCGCTGGGCCCTGTCCTGGGCGGCGCGATGAACCAGCATCTGGGCTGGGAATCCATATTCTTTCTTAACACTGCCATCGGTTTGGTCACCTATATATCCGCCATAAAGATCAAGGGAGAATGGGCCGGCGCCAAAGGAGAGAGCTTTGATCTAACCGGGTCTCTTCTCTATATGGTCGGTTTGGTCGCTTTCCTGTACGCGTTTTCATCAATCGCCACAGCTGTATTAGCTAAATACATCCTGGTTATTGGTCTGGGCTTATTAATTTTGTTTGTCAGACATGAAATGAAATCCAAACAGCCTCTCATAAACATCAAGCTTTTCAGTCAAAATATTACCTTTGCCTTATCAAACCTGGCTGCGTTAATCAACTACAGCGCGACCTTCGCGGTAACCTTTCTGCTGTCGCTGTACCTGCAGGTAGTTATGGGATACAGCTCATCGACCGCTGGATTGATCCTGCTTTCCCAGCCGATTATCATGGCCCTGCTGTCACCCTTCGCCGGCTCGCTTTCCGACCGGGTGGAACCCAGGATAGTTTCGTCATGGGGGATGGGTCTGACCACCCTCGGGCTGTTCATTCTAGGGTTTATATCCAGGAGCACGCCGCTATGGCTCGTGGTGGTTAATCTGATGGTTTTGGGCACTGGTTTTGCGCTGTTCTCCTCTCCCAATATGAACGCTATCATGGGTTCGGTTGAAAAAAGGTTTTACGGTGTGGCCTCCTCCACCAGCGGTACCATGCGGCTGATCGGCCAGGCCATCAGTGTGGCCACGGCCACATTGATCATCGACTTATATGTAGGCAACGTTCAATTAGGACCGGCTACCGCTGATATGCTGCAAAAAAGTGTCAATGTCTCGTTTATTGTTTTCGCTGTCACCTGCATCGGCGGTATTTTCGCCTCACTGGCCAGGGGTAATATGAACAGAGGTGCAAAACAGGCGGGAGAATAAGGCAGTGCAGAAAATGAGCAGGCAGGTAAAAATATTTCTCTTGATCGGTTTGATGGTTATACTAGCCTCACTGGCGGTAGTGCAGTCGGTGAGGATATTCCATGCCCTGCACCATGTTGAATTTGCCGCTCACAGGGACAGAAAGCCCGGTGATAAAGTACAGAAATGGACAACAGTCGCTGAAGCGTCTAAAAGTCTCAATATTTCTGAAAAAGAGGTCTTTGAAGCGCTCAAGATCGACCCTGCGCCGGGTGATGAAAATTTAACTTTCAGGGCACTGGAGAAAAAGTACGCCAAGACTCCTTTGGAGATGCAGTCCAATTTGCGGCAGCTGAGGGAGCGTTCCGCTCCGCCAGGCAAAAACCATGAGTGATTTTGTTGTTTTACTTATCGAATTTGTCAGACAGCACCACCTCTGGTTTTTGGGAAGCCTGCTGATTTTGCAGAATAACGGACTGCCGCTGGGATCAAACCTGGTGGTAATGGCTTCCGGCGCTCTGGCATTTTACGGAGAATTCAGCCTGCCGGTATTGGGGGTTTTTGCCTGGTTTTTTTCGCTTCTGGGCGATACTTTGAGTTACTGGTTATGGCATAGTATTAACAAGTATGTTTTGCATCGTTTCCCCCGGCTCGATCAGTCTATCACAACCGGGTTAAAGAGAGCTGAAAAATATCACACCAGATACGGCAAAATGACAGTTGTAACTACACGTTTCCCGCTTTCCGCTCTAGGTACTGTCATAAACGTTTTCGCCGGGATTTCCGGTTACAGTTTTATGATGTTTTTTGTGATGGCGGCACTGGGGGAGCTTCTCTGGGTCAGCTTTTACCTGGGCCTGGGCTACCTGTTTGGCGATTCATGGGAGCAGTTGGCTTTGGTTATTAGCCAGTCAGGCTGGCTGCTGGTGATTATTCTGGCGCTGGTTTTAGCGGGGTATATAGCCAGAAGGCTTTGTTTGAAAAAGTCTAACAATGTAAACCATGATCCCAGTTCTTAAAGATGCCCGTAAGATTTCTTCAAACTGTTCATTAAAATAACATGTATACATAATATTGAATACCGTAATACAATAAAATACTTACTCATTAAATTCAGCAACAAAAACAAGAAAAGAGCAGGAGGGAACTCCTGCTCTTGTTTTGTAACAACAATTGACTTAATGTGAACAATAACCGAAACTGTAGGTGCGACTTCAGTCGCACAAGGTCCGGATGAATCCGGACCTGCAACTGGGTAGGTTAAACTAAAGATATTTCGGCACCAGGATCTTTTTGTTTATATACAGGCTAAGCCCCGGATGATACCGGTGCTTAGAGGCGTCATAAGATAGGCTGATCGAATATAGAGGACGGTTAGATTAACCCCGGCATAAGTCCAAAAAATAGCGGGCCAGGTCAGGGTATCCCCAGAAGTCTATATGGGCGTATGCGGCTAGCGTGTTTGCCCGGCGGTAGCCGCAGTTCCACTGGCTTCCGGAGAGGGCCGATTTGATCAGGTAAGTGGTGGGGTAGGTAATACCTTCTACTAAGGAATGATGAAATTCATGCCCCCGCGCTTTCTGTCCCGCTTTCCCCAGTACATTTTCCCCGGTAAACTCGATATCAACGTATCCGAATCTCTGCAGGCGGTCGGTCATAATGGTGTGCCCGTCAAAAAAACCGGCCATGGAGTGTTTCTCCCCGTTTTTCGCGGTGATGTATTCAGTCAGGTACATGAACCCCCCGCATTCGGCGTAACAGTGCAGACCTTCTTTTAATCTGCGTCCGATATCTTCCAGCAGATCCTTGTTTTCCGCCAGATCCCCGGCAAACACCTCGGGAAAGCCGCCGCCGAGGTAAAGCCCGTCGATGTTTTCCGGCAGGCGGTCGTCCTTCATGGGGCTGAACTGCTGTAATTCCGCTCCCAGCGCCTCTAATATTTCAAGAGTGCCGCGGTAGTAAAAGCTGAAAGACTCATCCCTGGCTACAGCGATTTTTACAGGCCTGCCTTTTTCAAAAACCAGGGGACTGACAGGCGGCAGGGGTTCAGCTGTGCTGCCTAATTTAATAACCTGATCAAGGTCGATCCATTCCCGTACCAGCCCGGCTGTCTTATCTATAATCTCCGCGTGCTTTTCCATTTCTTCAGCCGGCAGCAGCCCCAGGTGGCGGCTGGGCAGGGCAACAGATTTATCCCGTGGTAAAAAACCTAATGCCGGAACACCTGTATAAACCTGTATCGCTTCTTTTACAAGTTTATAATGGTGCTCGCTGCCTACATTATTGACTATTACTCCAGCCAGGCGGAGGTCCTGGTCAAAAGACTTGTATCCAAGCACCTGGGCCGCGGCGCTGGTGGACATTCCTCCCGCGTCAATAATCAATATCACCGGGGCGTTTAAGAGCTTGGCTATTGCGGCAGTGCTGCCTTCCGGGGTGGAACCGACACCGTCGTAAAGGCCCATAACCCCCTCAATAACTCCAAAATCCATGCCCTCCATACCATGCGCGAACAGCTGCATGATGTTGGGGGACGGCATCATCCAGAAGTCAAGGTTATAAGACATCCTGCCGGCTGCGACAGCATGGTAGCCGGTGTCGATATAGTCCGGTCCCACCTTGAATGGCTGCACCTTGAGACCCTTTTTGCGCAGCGCAGCCAGCAGGCCGGCGGTAACCGTGGTTTTACCCGATCCGCTGTGCGTTCCGGCGATAACAAGCCTGTTCATTGTTTTGACTCCTTTTTTTGAAAATCCTGTTTAGTGCCGCTGGCGGCTGATCATCGCCAGAAGCTCACTCCTTGTTCGCGGCATTGCCTGGCTGGTATACTGTGCCACCCAGCAAATGCAGCTCTGGGTCCTGAAAAACAATTCCCACGTCCCTGCGCAGGAGGCCGATTTCAGACCTGTTATAGCTGACCTGGCGGCCGTTATAACGGACCGCCCCCCGCTGGGGCCGGTGGATGACGTTAAGGTGCAGGAGCAGGGTGGTCTTGCCGGCCCCGTTGGGACCTATCAGCGCCGCCTTGTCCTGCAGGGGAACTTTAAGAGAAACCCCCTTAAGCGCCGGTGTACCGTCAGGATAAGTAAAATGTACATCTTCCAGCTCTAAAATGCAACTGCTCAAAAGGTCAATCCTCCCGTTCTCAGGGCGAAAAATATCAGGAGTAATCCACTGGCGGATGCGAGGGCCAGGATGGGGAGCGACAATGTTTTGGCGGTCTGTACAAAACGGATCCCGTCTTCGTAACCGTGCGCGGACAGGTTCAGGTACATATCACGGGAGCGCCGCATCGATTGTAAAAACAAGTTGGTTGCCAGCCAGAAAAGCGAACGGTATGTTTTTTTAGCGGAGTTGTATCCAGCCGGCCGACTGGGCCAGTAAAATATTGGAGGAGGTATCAAGGAGCACCGTTATTGAGCTGTAAACCAGAATCATGACCTGGGTTGGAAAAGGAATCCGGCCCAGTATCGCCAGGATTTCCGTAACAGGGGTGGTTAATTAGAACACTATAGCTTTCCCTTTTCAGCAATAAAAAAGGTCAGGCAGCGTGTTTAAGCTGCCTGACCTTTTAAAAATTACTGCTCTTTACTGCTTGAGAAGCTCTGGAGCGGTGTCGGCAGCCAGGCTTCCAGTTCCGGATGTCCACAGCCAGTAGCCATCGCCGTTTAATACCGGCTCCAACGAGTCAACCCATGAGAATATGTTTCCTCCGTCAGCTGTAACGGCCAGGTTGTTCCAAAGGGCAAGGTTGCCTGTGGTCGCGCCCGGGTTGTAAACCTTCTTGCACAAGTTGCAGGCGGAGCCGAGCCAGTGGTAGACTAAATATTCTTCCGTCGCACATCCGTCGTCATCCGGAGGAGCGGCCACTCCGACAAAGTTCCAGCCGGCGGCCAGAGGACGGCTCGGCGGTATCGTGTCGCCAATGAGGGTGGCGCGCTTGAAGATGTACTTGGCATTGTAGCCGGCCTGGTTTTTAATGTTGCAGTCAGCCTGCGCTGTGCGCACGTAGTAGGCGTAAAGCGGGGTAAGCGGTCCTGTTGCCGCGGCCCAGCTGCCGTTATTGTAGTAGAAGGCTGCTTTGACATTGCCTGTGCCGAGCAGGAAGTTAAGATCTCCTGTACCGGCGAGGGTTTTCGGTGTGGAGATAATCTGCCATTTGTCGGCGGCCAGGTCACGGACATCTTCCACCGGTGTCGCAAAGTGAATGTCCTGCCAATGGCTGGCGTAAGTCAGCCCGGTTGTGGTGCAGGTTACCTTCACCCTGACTGCCATGTAGCCTTCCCATTCGCATGAGGGAGTACACTCGCTCAGGACCGGTTTGCCGCACTCGTCAACCGCGCCGCAGGGATCCGCGCACATAGAGTAAGCTTTCGGGTAGATGTAGAAGTGTGCCTTGCATGCCTTGTCAGTGTTGAACTGCCCGAAGCTGAATGTGTCGCCTGAGTCGTAACGGCCGGTGTAGTTATAGGTTGCGTTGAAACTGGTATCCCAGGTTGCGGTTAAACCGCTGCCTTCAATAATGTCTCCGGTGTTTTCATCAATAACAGGCGTTTTTTCGTGGCGGAACTCAACTTGCACAGTCAGGTTCTCAGCGCATGGGCACAGTTCGCTGTCCAGCCAAATGGCTTGCTGGTACACCCAACCGCCGCGCGGTGTGCCCTTAGTATCTGGCACCATGGTTGTGCCTACCAGGTTAATTGGGTTGGTTTCGTCATAAATATGGGCGCAGATGGAATCAGAGCTGAACGCAGGGTTGGGAAACTCGGAAGTTGCGGTCAGTTTTACGTAGCCGTCCACTATGGGCACCACGAAAAATTCAGCATAACAAGAGCCTTGTGCAATGGTAACCTGGTTGATCTGCGTAACGCCCTCATAATTCAGATCGGGGCAGGTTGCATAGAAGTGTGCTCCGACCAGTGGGGGCGCGGTATCCGTCGTGCACCCCTCATTGCTGACGATGCCGGACAGGTAAACTACACGGTCAACCTCTGCCGGCGCAATGTTGCCGGTATGGTCGCTGCAGGCGTTCGGTACGTCGCAGTTGTCCAGCAGGTAGACTCTCACTAGCTGGCATTGATCTTTCTGCATCTGAACTCCGCTGCACACAGGCACGAACGGGCCGTCTTGCGTATCTACCAGCCACTGCAGCTTGGCGGGAGTGTTCGGGACAACCGTCACATCCGTACAGAAGGCTTCGGTTTCACAATAGATGGCTGGGTCCACGAAGGGTTTGGAGTTGATCTTGTATGTCGTGCCCGTGCCGCATGCGGCATCATAATCGGTGTTTGCCACCGGCGGAGCGGGCAGGGTGGCGGTGAATAAGCCGGTCGAATCGGTGAGCACTCTTACGGTTCCGGTCAGGGCCGGGCCGCCGCACTCATCTTCGCTGCACCCGACACAGGGATCCGAGAACCAGACGTCGACGTTTTCGCAGACCCAGGGTTGGCCTGAGCAGGTGTAAACACGCCCCGTCACGGTTGCGTCAGTGCACGCGGTTACTTCAGGAACTGGCAAGATGCTTTGTTCGTTTACACTGATAAACTCGATAGTGCGGGGACCATCGGCAATGATGATGGGCTTGTGGATAATCAAATTATCACACTGGGTGTGAACCTGGATTACAAAGTCGAATGTTCCTCCGGCGCAAGGATTGTCCAGTAAAATGTGCTGGTTGCGATCCCCGATAATAATTTGAGTTATGGTGTAACTTTCACTGGTAACCGGCAGGTAGGGAAGGGTGAAGGTAATCTGGCTGCCCACGATACTTGCTGTGGGCTGGGCAAAATACCATTTTGATTCTTCAGGAACATAAAACTTGATTGGTACAGTTAAATTGGTCGTCGGTGTTGGATCAAAACCAGCGGGCACATCGACGGTGATGGTAACCGGAGATGTCGGCTGCATTAAACAATGTGCGAGCAGACTAAAACCAGTGAGATGGAAGGTGTAGATCACATCTTCATCGCAGCAGCAGTAGCGCATTGGACAAATGGTTACCTCACCGGAGGCGCTGGCCGTTCTCGCGTAAGAATCTATCACCGAGACGGTAAACGGATAGGATTTGTCCCATTCCAGCGGGTTGGTTACCGTGACGCTCCAGAGTCCGCCATTGGCGGTGGTGGTGTAATCAACCCCGTTAATGGTTAAGGTGATGACGCTGCCGTTAGCCGCAGTGGTTGTCCCGGTGATAACCGGTGTGTTGCTTTCTGAACAATCGGTTAACGGGTCAATTGTTATTTCCAGAGGAGGCAGGAAGTAACCAACCGGGTTTGTTGGAGTATGGGTTCCGAGTAAGGCTGTGAAAGCCTGTGAATCCATACCCAGTGTTGTTAAAACGTAACCGGCGGGTACCGTGGAAGCAACGACAACCGCTGTGACGCTCCCCGGTTTGACAAAAACTAAATAGTCTCCGTTGGCGTCAGTTGTGGCGGTCTGCGGGCCAGTGGTATCGGTTACCACCACCTGGATATTGGGCAGGGGCGGCTCTCCGGCATCTAAAGTTCCGTCATCATTGGTGTCGTAGAAAACATGCCCTGATACAGACGCTTCTTTAATAGTGAAACATGTTTGCTCTCCGGATCCGGGGAAATAGGTCCATGTCTCCAGGCCCTTCCCGTCACCGTAATAATTCGTAAAGGCATGTACACCGGCAGCGCTGTCTATGCCTCCCACGGCGCTGCGCGGGCTTGTCTCGCCTACCCCGTCGAGGTTAATGGCAGTGCCGTCGGCGGTTGAATAATTATTATCATTATAAAATACGGTTGTGTCTTTCCAGTCCGCAGGGAATGTTGGTGTATAAGGCTCGTTCAGAACCTGGATGGTAAAGCCGTTCGGGTTGTTCTCCACATCAAGGAACGGCAGGTGGGTTTCACCGCCTTTTTGAATAATCTGCGCGCAGTAAGTGCCCACCGGCAGGTTGTTTCCATAAGCGTCTTTGCCGTCCCAGGATACGGTGTTCAGTCCTACAGTGCTGACGTTTTCAATGGTCCTGTCAACGCTCAGATCAAAAACATTGTCCGGACTTCCCAATGGGTAGGTGTCAATAACAATTTGATAGCTGCCTGAAGCAGGTGTGTTAAAACTAAAACTGCCGCCGGCGCCTACAATTGTTGTCGTTCCCGACCCGCCAGTTCCTGCAGCAAAAGAGAAGTCGGATGTTACAGGCGGCGCGGTACCGAGCGCTTGGTAACCAGGCAAATCGGAACTCGGCGGGTTGAAAAATACTCTGTGGGTAATATCTGTTGCCGTGTCCGCAACGTCCGGTCTCTGCACCGTTACATTCCCCAGGAAGTTCAGGGTGTTTTCAATAGCTTTGGCAGAATGATAAAGGGTGTGGCCGTTGGTTTGGTCAACATAACCCCTGTTGTTGGCGAAAAAAATGAAGCCAAAGGGGTCGGTGCCTTCGTTGCTGATCAGGTACTGGTACCAGTCATCTGTCAAGACGTAAAAATTTGAGTTTAAGGAATAGCCATTTTGCCCTAAATTCAGAGCGAGATAGTCGGCGGAAACACGTCCTTTTTTCTCAACACCGCTGCGTACCACGGTTATATCCCAGGCAGCGACTGTGCCCTGGGTTGTGGAGTCAGTGGCAAATTGTGATGCCGCAGGAGTCGGGATGGGATTGCCTGTTGTGGCAGGCCCGTGGAATTCCACTTCCCAATAACCTGTTTGGGTAACGTTAATTGTAATAGGTGTGTAGCCTGCCGCGTTAAGAGGTTTGGGCCCGGCCGTTTCTTTGGCAACCGTATTAATGAAACCTGCGCCGGTTAAATTGTTTACATCATAGAAAGTTTGAACGTGGCTTGGGCTGCGCACGACTATATCATGGCCGTCGCTGCCGCTGTAAACGCTTGAGCCGAGGTAGATGGTTTCTCCCGAGACCGCGTAAACTTTTAGCAGAGTCTTACGCGGTACGTTGGCGAAAGTGTCATTCGACCACTCTGTGAATGGTCGGTCACCTCCGTTTATAACCATATCACGGCTGCCCTCAGTATAGGCCGGGTTTACCTGCAAAGCAAAAATAAAGCCTGTGAAAACAAGAGCTAATGCAATCATTTGCAGGTATTTTAAGACATTATGAAACGCGCATTTCTTAATTATTATTCCCACCTTTCTTTTTAAAATTTATCCTTATCCCTCCCTATATATATATTTTAACTTTGTCCATAACTTTTTACAACATTAACCATGAAAACATTTATCTTTTTTTGCTTCTGTTTTAATTTAGTTATAGCCCTAAAAGGTATTAAGTGAAACATGTGGTATCTTAATATTAAGCTAAAACAAGCCGCACCGGGGAGGGAAGCAGTGTATGAAAAACCAAAAAAGGATCGAGTTGTACCGCAGCATGCTGTTGATCAGACGTTTTGAGGAGAAGCTTACCGAACTGTGCCAGATTGAAAGAAAGGTGCCCGGGATGATGATCTTATGTACCGGGCAGGAAGCGGTAGCCGCTGGCGCCTGCGCGGCGCTGGAAAAAGAAGACGTAATCATAAGCAATCACCGCAGCCATGGCCACCTGCTGGCCAAGGGGGCCGGCCCCAAACCGGTCATGGCGGAAATCTTCGGGAAAAAGACAGGCTGCAACAAGGGCAAAAGCGGTACCCTGCACATAGCCGTACCGGAAGTAAACGCCCTTTGCACCACGACCGTGGTTGGCGGCGGTATTCCTATTGCCGTAGGGACTGCCTTTGCCCAGCAGTATAAGAAAAGCAAGCAGGTAACAGTCTGCTTTTTCGGCAACGGAGCGGCGGACGAGGGGAGTTTTCACGAGTCTCTGAATATGGCGGCCCTCTGGAATCTGCCCGTCATTTTTATCTGTGAAAACAATGTCTACTCCGGCGCCCAGCGTATGGAAGAACACACTAAAGTAAAGGATATCGCTGCCCGCGCGGCGGGCTACGCCCTGCCGGGAGTGGTTGTGGACGGCAATAACGCGGTTGACGTTTATGAGGCGACGGTTCAGGCCAGGGAGCGATGCCTGGCCGGAGAAGGGCCGACCTTGATTGAATGTAAGACTTACCGCTGGCGGGGCCATGGAGAGGCTGACCATCAAGCCTACCAGCCGCAGGAAGAAATTGCTTTCTGGATGGAGCGCTGCCCGTTGAAAGGCCTGGAAAAGGAGCTTTTACAGGAGGGATTGATCTCCGGACAGGAGATAATGGAATTTGAAAAAGAAATCAGAGATACGGTAGAAGATGCAGTAAGCTTTGCGGAAGAAAGTCCCTGGCCGGCGCTTAATGAGGCGCTGGAAGATGTCTACGCTTAATTGAAGGGAGATTCAAAAATGCAAAACATTACGATGGGACAAGCTGTGCGGCAGGCTCTTGCTGAAGAGATGCGCAGGGATCCGAATGTTTTCATAGCTGGTGAAGGTGTTGGAGTGGGTATCCATGAATCTCCGATCATGCCTACTTTTGGTCTTTTACGGGAATTTGGACCGGAGCGGGTAAAAGACACCCCCGTTTCCGAGGCGGCCATCGCCGGGCTGGCGGTGGGAGCCTCGGTTTTAGGCCTCAGGCCGGTGGTCGAAGTGATGTTTAACCCGTTTTTCACTCTAGCCTCCGATCAGATTGTCAACCACGCCGCCAAGCTGCGCTACCTGTCCGGCGGCAAAAGCGCCTTTCCCATGGTGGTCAGGATCAAGACCGGCGCCGGTTTTGGCGCCGGCTGCCAGCATTCGCACAACCTGGAGGCCTGGGCTGCACACTGTCCCGGCCTGAAAGTGGTCATGCCGGGTACGGCGGCTGACGCCAAGGGTCTTTTGAAATCAGCTGTTCGCGACGACAACCCGGTGATTTTTATAGAGGATATGGGACTCTATTTTTTCCCGAGCCCGGTGCCGGAAGAAGACTACACCATTCCCATCGGTGTCGCTGACGTTAAAAGACCGGGCCGTGACGTGACGGTGGTGACCTGGTCCAAGATGCTCGGTGTCGCCTTTAAAGCGGCGGGCGCACTGAGCAGCGAAGGCATCGAGGTTGAAATCGTTGATTTGCGCACACTGCTGCCCCTGGACAAAGAGACGGTTGTCAAATCGGTGCAGAAAACAGGACGTCTGGTGGTGCTGCACGAAGCCACCCGTACCGGCGGCTTTGGCGGTGAGATTGCCGCGCTGGCGGCGGAGGAGGCCTTTGGCAGTCTGAAAGCGCCGGTGAAGAGACTGGCGGCGCCGGATATACCGGTTCCTTTCAGCCCGCCCCTGGAACAGTTTTATATCCCCAATGAAAATCAGCTGGTTGAGATGATCAAATCAATTGTTAATTAACAGGCGCCAGTACCTTGGCGGAAATAACTGTTGATAAATACTGTAAAAACATATATTCTATTGGCAGGCGCTTTAACCGGTTAAACGACAAAAGAATACAGCTATAGGGGAGCCGCAGGATTCGGCTGAGAAAGAATTTGTTCTGACCCACTGACCTGATCTGGGTAATGCCAGCGTAGGGAGAAAAAGAATGCGTTATTTTGCGCTTCGAGGCCTTTAACCCTGCGGGGTAAAGGCCTTTAGTATTATTTTTCGAGGTGAAAAAATGGACTGTAATGTTAGCCTGCAGGTGATTCCAAATGTCTCTGAAGAGGATCTGTATCCGGTTGTAGATAAAGTGATCGCTATGATCAAGGCGTCCGGGGTTAAATATATAGTAGGACCGATGGAGACAACTATGGAAGGAGATCTCCACTTATTACTGGAGATTATTGAAAAAGCGCAGGAGATATGTGTAGAACATGGCGCGTCCCGGATTATATCGGTGGTAAAGATAGATTATAAAACCGGTGGTGTTACTATAGATGAAAAAATTCGGAATTACCGCTGACAGTTTTGTCCCGGTTATTTTTATCGGTTTGCTCTTAGTAGTGTGGGAGTACACGGTAAAGTTAAAATCCATCCCGGAGTGGATCCTGCCGGGGCCGCTGCGGATTATGCGCGCGCTGGTTGAAAACGCGCCGGTGATAGTGAAACACGCCCAGAGCACATTGCTTGAATGCCTGGCCGGCTTTATCGTGGCAATACTTTTTTCTTTTATCGTGGCCTTTTTGATGGATGAGATTTCGTTGTTTAAAAGAGCGGTCTATCCTTTGATTGTCGCCTCACAGACTATACCGATTGTTTCAGTTGCCCCGCTTTTTATCATCTGGTTCGGCTACGGGATACTCCCCAAAATTATTGTAGTGGTCCTGGTATGCTTTTTCCCGATAGCCATAAGTCTTCTTAGCGGTCTGGCGTCGGTTGACAGTGACTATCTCGAACTTTTCAGGTCAATGCAGGCTACCAGGCTTGATATTTTTCGCATGGTAAAACTTCCGCTGGCGCTGCCGGCCTTTTTTTCCGGTCTCAGGATATCCGCGGCCTATAGTGTCATGGGCGCCGTGATAGGTGAATGGCTGGGTGCGAAACAGGGCCTTGGCACCTATATGATGCTTTCCCAGCGCTCGTTTCAGGTCGACCGTGTATTCGCGGCCATCCTGGCGGTTACAGTCTTAAGTGCCGCGCTTTTTGCACTGGTAAGTTTTATTGAAAGGATCGTGATTCCATGGAACAGGTTTTCCGAAAAGTAAGATTCTATTAAACATTCTATCTGGATAGGGGGACTTGTGTTAATGAAAAAAAGTTTGTTTGCGGTTGCCTTGTTATCATCCCTGTTGCTTCTCTTGGTAGGATGCAATGCCGCTAAAGATACCGGTTCAAAACAAGAACAACTCAAGAAGATCAAGGTTCTGCTGGACTGGACGCCGAATACCAATCACACCGGGGTGTACGTGGCGCAAAAGCGCGGCTATTACAAGGAACAGGGTCTTGAGGTGGAAATCATCCAACCCAGCGAAGGAGGCGCTTCCCAACTGGTGGCGGCAGGCCAGGGTGATTTCGGCTTCAGCTATCAGGAGGAGGTTACCATCGCCCGTACCGCGGGGGTGCCTGTAAAGGCCCTGGCGGCAGTGATTCAGCATAATACTTCGGGCTTTGCTTCCCCGGTGGAGAAGGGAATCAAGAGCCCCAAAGATTTCGAGGGCAAAAAGTATGGGGGCTGGGGGTCGCCTGCCGAGGAGGAAATGATCAAAGCGCTGATGAATCAGGAAAAAGCCGACTTCAAGAAAGTAGATATGATCAACATAGGGACAGCCGACTTTTTTACAAGTATCAGGAAAGATGTGGACTTTGGCTGGATCTTCTGGGGCTGGAATGGTATTGAATCTGAACAAAAGGGAATACCACTAAATTTCATACGCCTGAGGGATTATAACGATGCTCTTGACTTCTATACCCCGCTGCTTATTGCCAGTGACAACACCGTAAAGAATGACCCCGCGCTGGTTTCCGCTTTTATGAAAGCCACGGCTAAAGGATACGCCGATTGTATCCGTGCACCGCGGGAAGCCGGACAGGTTCTGCTTGACAGTGTTCCCGAGCTAAACAAGGATTTGGTGCTGGCCAGCCAGGCATACCTGGCCAAAGAATACAGGGGCGATGCGCCGGTATGGGGCCAAATGTCGGAGTTGAGGTGGAAGAAGTATGCTGACTGGATGTATAACCAGGGGCTTATTGAGAAACCACTTGACTATCAGCAGGCCTTTACCAACGAATTTCTGCCCAAGGAGTAAATAATATTGCCGGAGATTGTGGTTGAGGGAATCAGCAAGACACTGGGGGGTCTTTTGACCCTGGGGCAAATTAATTTAAGAGCAGCCGACAGGGAATTTGTCGGCATCCTCGGTCCAAGCGGCTGTGGCAAGAGCACGCTCTTCAATATCATTTCTGGGTTGATGCGGCCGGAGCAGGGGAGTGTTTTGATCGATGGCCTGGACGTTACGGGCAAAACCGGGCGGGTCAGCTACATGCGTCAGAAGGATTTGCTGCTGCCTTCCCTGAACATTCTTGAGAACGTCAGCATTCCGTTAGTATTAAAAGGTTTGCCCAGAAAAAAGGCCTGCGCACAGGCCATAAAGCATTTAAAGCAGTTTGGGCTGGAAGGTTTTGAGAGTTATTATCCCAGGCAGCTGTCCGGTGGGATGAGGCAGAGGGCGGCGATGCTGAGAACTTATCTTTTTTCAAGCGACATCCTGCTGCTGGACGAGCCTTTTGCTTCTTTGGACGCTATAACTAAAAGAAAAATGCAGGCCTGGCTGATCGATGTATTCAACCAGATCAAGCCTACTGTCATGTTTATAACTCACGACGTTGACGAAGCGCTTTACCTGTGCGACAAGATTTATGTGCTGTCGGAATGCCCCACGGTTGTTAAGCTTGAGATTAAGGTGCCTTTTTGCCGGCCGTCACATGGACGCACCATAGTTGTTCCTGAATACGGCGCGAGCCGGGACGCGATCATGGAGGCGCTGGCGATTTAAACATATCCCAGGCAACTGGAGGTTTCAAAAGATGAAGTTTCTGGTAATAACCAACGGCTCATACGGTGATTTGGACTGGTACAGGGGCAGGACATGCCTGTACGACAGGGTCATCTGCGTAGACGGAGGGGCGAAAAGAGCCCGTGAGCTCCGCATTATTCCGGGTTGGGTTGTAGGTGATATGGACTCTATCAGTGAAGATGACCGAAAGTACATGGAGGATGCGGGAGTATGTTTTGAACTCCACCCGCCGGAGAAAGACTTTACAGATACCCAGATCGCCCTGGAGCTTGCCGTAAGGGAAGGCGGCAGGGAGATCTGTATATGGGGCGGCACCGGTTCCAGGCTCGATCACAATCTTTCCAATATTTTTAGTGCCGCGTCCTTTTTAGCGCGGGGCATCAAAATATTGTTTGAGTCACCGGACCTGGTGGTACACTTTGTTGAGGAACACCTGGTGATAACGGGCAGCCCCGGAGATACGGTCTCTTTGATAGCACTTGGTGAAAGGGCGGTTGGGGTGGACCTGCGGGGGTTCAAATACCCGTTAGACAAAGCCACCCTGGAGAGCAGTTGGCAGTGGGCGGTTTCAAACATCATTATCGAACCCAATCCGGTAGTCCGGCTGGACTCCGGCATCCTTGCTGTTTTTCATTACAAAACGCCGGTTCCCTAAATATTATTGAAGTGCAGCAAGATGCAATCTGTAAACAACACCAGTATAGGAGCCGCAGATGAATATTGAAAGCATAATCGACGTAGCCAGGGGCGACGCCCCGGCTGATATCTTATTAAGAGACGCCCTGGTGGTGAACGTTTTTACCGGGGAGATCTTAAAACAAAGTGTGGCGGTCAAGGATGGTGTCATCGCCGGGGTGGGTGATTATGACCGGGGTAAAGACATCTTTGATCTGGCGGGGAAATACCTTGTCCCCGGTTTGGTCGACGCCCACATTCACATTGAAAGCTCCATGCTTACACCGGCCGCTTTTGCCGCCGCAGTTGTCCCGCACGGCGTTACGGCGGTTGTGGCCGACCCGCATGAGATCGTCAATGTGACCGGCCTGGCCGGTCTTGAATACATGATTAATGCCGCAAGGGGGCTGCCGCTGGATATTTTTTACATGATCCCGTCCTGTGTGCCGGCCACTCACCTGGAAACCGCCGGGGCATCGGTTGGAGAGGCGGAGATTAAGGAGTGTTTTGAAAGGTATCCCCGTTCCCCCGGACTTGCTGAAATGATGAATTTTCCAGGTGTCTGCCTTAAAGACCGGGCTGTTATGGGCAAGATCAGGGCGGCGCGCGAGAGCGGCCTTTTGATTGACGGGCATGCCCCTCTGCTGAGCGGCAGGGAGCTTAACGCCTATATCAGCGCCGGTATAACTACCGAACACGAGTGCACCAGCGCGGCAGAGGCGCTGGAAAAGCTTCGCCTGGGCATGAAAATCATTATCCGGGAGGGGTCTGCCGCCAGGAACCTGTGTTCACTCCTTTCAATTGTAACGGATAAAAATTATCCTAATATTTTATTTGGCTGCGATGACCGCAGCCCGGCAGACCTGGTTGACGAAGGGGAAATTGACTTCGTTCTGCGTAAAGCGGTCTCCCACGGCCTCGATCCGGTACGTGCTCTGCAGATGGCTACGATCAACACGGCCCGGCATTATAACCTGCGTGGGTTAGGAGCAGTGGCGCCAGGTTACCAGGCTGACCTTGTGGTTTTAAACAACCTTGAAGATTTCCAGGCAGAAATGGTTTTTAAAGCGGGCACACTGGTTGCCCGGGACAAAAAACTCCTTGCCGGCCTGCCCGCTCCTGAGGACAAAAGTATGCGCAACACAATGCGCCTGCCTGAATTGAAGGGACGGCTGGAATTAAACATGCCAGCCGGCAAAGTCCTGGCCAGGGTTATAGAGGTACTGCCGGACCAGATTCTTACCAGGGGCGTTCTGGCGCCGGCAGATGAACTGACTGCCGCGCAGGGTATCGCCAGGGTGGCGGTGGTAGAGCGGCACGGCAAAAACGGCAACGTGGCAGTGGGCCTGGTCAGAGGTTTCGGGCTAAAAAGCGGTGCAATCGCTTCCACGGTGGCGCATGACAGCCATAACCTGATTATAGTCGGTCTGGCTGCCGGAGATATGGAACTCGCCGCCAGGACAGTTTCTGAAACAGGCGGCGGGCTGGCTGTTGTGTCCGGCGGGAAGGTGCTGGCCGCACTGCCCCTGCCGTTGGCCGGTTTGATTTCCGACCGGGACGCCCGCGTGGTAGCCGCGCAGCACCTGGAACTGCACGCGGCGGCCAGGGAGATAGGCTGCCTTCTGCCGGCGCCTTTCATGACGTTGTCTTTTTTGGCTCTTCCGGTTATACCTGAATTAAAAATTACTGACCTGGGATTGGTTGATGTCAATAGTTTTAAGCTGGTGGATTTGTGGGTGCGGGAATAAAGAAACCCCCGTCTTGACGGGGGTTTCTTTATTCCCGGTTTGTTTTTACATAACTATCTTCACCATGCGGTTTGGCGCATCCCAGTCGACTGTGGCGCCAAAAGCGGTGGCAATAGCTCTTATCGGCAGCATAATCCGGTCATTATAAAGCTGTGGGGCAACGTCGATGTCAACTTTGGTTTCATTCTTATAAATCGCGTTTTCTCCCAGGGGCACTCTGAGAGTTGTACCCTTAAAGATTAACAGGGCGGTCTGCTTCTCGCTGTCCCAGAATATATTTTCTGACGGTATGCCAAGAGCTGTGCCGGTAAAACGCAGTGGTATGAATGTCCTGTCTGCATCTATATAGGGTGCGACGTCCATCATAAGAATGTCGCCATTTACCCGGTAGGTCCCGTCACCGATGAAAAACAGGATGTTCCTGGTTTCAGGTGTAGTATTCGGTGTAGTACCCGGCGTTGTACCTGGGGTGGTACCGGGGGTAGTGCCCGGAGTGGTGCCCGGAGTGGTGCCCGGCGTTGTACCGGGTGTGGTAGTATCTGCGGATTCACCAATTACAGCGTTGACCACGCTGCCCAACCACTCGTTGGAAGGAAACAGCGGGTCGTCTCCCTCGTTTACCTCATTGACCGCAGGGCCGCCTACCTTGACTGTGATATCACCGTCACCTGCTAAGTTATTAACATCATATAATATATTTGATATACTGATTGTCCCAGGGGATTGACTGGCTGTATTAACCGGTATAACCAGTCTTTGATAATAGCTTTCATTTTCCAGATAAGCGCCGCTAATGTCCAGGTTGCCATTTGTCACTTCCACCTGCGGGGTTTCCGAAAGGGTTATATTATCAGGAAATTCAACCCATAACTCATCAGCCAGCAGGAGGCGTCCGGCAGATTCCCTGATTTCTATATCACCAGCTTTTTGCTCCCTGACACCCACGGTCAAGGCGGGCTGGGACAAGGCGGTGATTACAAGCGGGGCTGTAATATTCCCGACTGTAGTATCCCCCGAGAGGCCGGCTGAGCCCCGTACTGTCAACTTCAAGTCACCCTGTGGGGCATCAACCTGCAAGTTCACCTTGGCATCCTTGATTATGATTTTCCCAGGATCACTATCACTGGCTTGGGTAATGGTAAATTTAACCTGATCTTTGTCTTTCCCTACCAGTGGGGCCTTGCCGTTGTCAGTGCTGGTTGACAGCTCGGTAACACCTTCAACCTGGACCGTAGGAGGTACGTCCCATTTAGCCCATGAGGGAAGGGACAGGGTAACGGTCCTGCCTTTAAGTAATGTGCCCGGTACCAGTTCAGTGATGGTTACATTGGCGATTTCCTGGCTCCTCAGGCCGCCATAAAGCATTTTTGATGTATTTGCAGTAACGGTATATTCTTGCAGGCTAAAAGTTCCAACTGTCAGTGAGTTGCTGGTGGGGTCCGCGTTCCCTTCGACAGAAACAGCAACATTCCCGGGCGCTGCTTTATCTTCATCGACGTCAATGTCACATTCTATCCTCAGTGTTCCTTCAACAGTAGATGCTGCGCCTGTGAGTGCCACTCTCAGCACAGACTGCCCGTAACGATCCTCGTTGAAGATATCGTATTGGTAATCCCGTTCATTGCCGATTTCGTCGTCGTAATCTTTGGACAAGCCCAGGCTGGGGTTGATTGTCACTGCGCCGTCTACCCAGGTGTAGCCGTTGGGCAGGGTCAGCTCGATCCAGTCGAAAGAGGCTTTCATTGTCTCTTCAATAACTATCGGGCCGACTGTATTGTCACCTGTGGTCAGGGAAGGAGTTCTCTCCGTAGTTAGCGTTAACTTTTTGCCCGTCACATAGGCGATTTTAAAGGTGTTATCTGTAAAGGCTGAGTTGCCGGTACTATCCAAAGTCAATAGTACATTTCCGGAAGCTCCGTTCGGGACGAAAATTTTGTTGAGGCTAACGCGGATTTGGGGATCCTCGCCGCTGGACGCCTTCTTGACCGCCAGTTCAAAGCCGCGGAAATAGCCGGGTTTTGATGAGCTGAAGTCAATGGGCGTAATAGTTATAACATCTGAAGTTGTTGAGCCTGCAAATCCTTTTTCCACGTGTACTGCCACATCTGCATTAGGATCATTTTCACTGTCGTCTGCTAAGGATACGGAGCTGAAGTAGAAGCCGGACGGCAACCGGAACTCGGCCCTATCCACCTGACTGTTGCCGGTAAAGGTGCTGGATGTCGCCCCGATAATAGTAATATAATTACCTAATCCCTGAGTGTCCCCGTCAGCTACGTTTACTGAATTGGGGGCTACATAGTTTGTGGTAGCTGCCGCTAGTTGCACATGAAAAAAGAGTATTAAAAGAAATATTGCACAGATACCGATCCTAAGGATTTTCACTTTTCATCTCTCCACTTGTTAAAATTAATGATTGCTGTCTTACATCGGTCCCACCACTGAGGACATATGCCCACACCACTCGGCCGTTTCCCTGAACACGTCCTGCAATAAAAACCGGTAAATTGAGCCCGCCAATGCTTTGATCTGTTCCTGCCGGGTGATTGGCCCTTCGTTTGAGCGGTAGGCTGCCCAGTCAGGCGTTTCAACCTGGCCTTGAATACTGCTGCATATAGTAAAGCAGATATTTTTTCCTTTAATCACCTGTATATTGTATAGTCCGGACAGGTCGCCGGGAAAAACAGGTTTTTGTGCGGCGCTGCCGGTGAGTATCAATACCCTGGGCACCATTTTGCGGATCACCTGCCAGGGGATTTCGCCCGCCCGGGAGGTGCAGCTAAAAATAACATCCGGCCTTAGTTCAGGATTATCCAGGTTAGTTTCATCAGCCAGTTTAAAACCGGCATCTTCCCAAACGTTTAAATCCTCCCCGGCGCACCCAGGGGCAAAAATCACAAAACGCCGCATGGTAACGCCCCCAAAGACATTTCTATTTTAAAATACTTAATTACATTAAGTTCTACATGAATTTGCATTTTCCTTTTCATATTGCCTATTATTTCAGAGCTTTTTCTATACCGCGCAGTGCTTGCAGCGCGGTACACGGCACTGATATATGGGGAAATTGAATATATGGCTCACGTGGGTTAATCCTAATCACAGTTGTGAGGCGCTGGCTGCCAAGGTGTTCACTAAGTCTGCGAATAGTGGAGACAGCGGTGCCGGCGCCGATTTCGATTACCACCAGCCGGTCGTCCCTTTGTTGGGCAAGAAAATGCCTGAAGCTGTCGCCCTGACGGTCAGTGCGCGCGCTAAGCCACGAATGATCCCCGAACATCAGTATGTTGGGCCTGGCAACAACGCCGCAGTGAGGGCAGCGCGGGACATGCTCCGCCCGCATGTCGGATTGGTTTACAGCGATAGTTTCTTCGTTCGGCCAGATGTTTTCGCCGCACGGCGTCAGGCACTGGAGGTAGTTGATAGAACCGTGCACCTCATATATTTTTTCTTCATCAAAGCCTGCTTTTTGAAAATGACCGTCCACATTGGAAGTAGCCACAAAATAATCAAGACTTTGTCTGTCGATCCACTCAAGCAGCAATTGGAACCCGGCGTGCGGAGAGATGTCACGGTAGAGGGCGGCGCGGTGGCCGTAAAAACCCCAGCCGAAAGCCGGGTCCATGGCAAAATGGGTGGGGTTGGCGGCTTCGACAAAGCTTATGCCCAGACGTTCGTACATGGGGTAGGCCTTCCAGAAGCCCTTGTCGCCGCGGAAATCCGGCAAGCCGGAATCCACACCCATACCCGCTCCGGCGGTAATCACCACAGCCCTGGCATTTTTTATAACCCCTGCTGAACTCTTAAAGATTTCCGGCAATTCCATTCTTTTTCTCCCTTATTATTTGACGTGTTTTTTACTATAATTAGTTCAATGAAATTAGAGAATTCCTTCTTTAAGTAAACTATTTTTTATAATAGGGGTAAAAAAAAGGATAAAATAAAATTGTGAAGAAAATTAATTTTGTATTTTCATAATAACCTGAGCCGCTTAAGGGTAAATGAATATAAGAAATAAATAATAAGGGGTGTGTTTAGGTGCGGGGATTAAGAGCTCTGTTTTTAATGCTGCTGGCTGTGATTTTACTGGCGGCCGGGTGCGCAACAAGGGATTCGACAGGCAAAAAGCAGGCTGGCGCTGCTCCCGAAAAAATAGTAGTGCAGGCGCCTCTGGCACCTCCCACGGCGCCGCTGTATAAAATTTTAAAAGAAGGTCAGGTAAATGGGGTAAAAGTAGAGCTTATTGTCTACAAATCCGTGGAGGAAGCCACCACCCGTGTGGTTAAAGGTGAAGCTGATTTCACCGTGCTGCCAATAAATGTGGCGGCCAAGCTTTATAACAAGCAGACTGACATTTCGCTGGCCAATGTAAGTACCTGGGGTATCCTGTCTTTGGTAACCACGGACAAACTGGTACAAAACTGGCAGGATCTAAAAGGCAAGGAGCTTTATGTAGGCGCCCAGGGTTCCACTCCAGACGTGCTGACCCAGTATTTTATCCATAAGAGCAACATCCAGGCAGGTGAAGTCAAGCTTGCTTATCTTAGTTCTCCGGAGATTGCCCAGCTGATGATTAACGGCATAGTTAAATACGCGGTTCTGCCCGAGCCCCAGACAACCCAGGTGTTGATGAAAAACAGCCAGTCTATGGTGGCCAGAGATTTTTTTGCCGACTGGCAAACTTTTGAGGGGAATTCCACACGCCTGCCCCAGGCCGGGATGGTTGTCCGGAACGATTTTGCCCGTAACTATCCCAAGGTTTTAAACGAGTTTCAAAACGCCTATAAAAACGCCATGGAGTGGACCGTGGCTAACCCCGCAGAGGCCGCTCCCCTGATGGAGTCTAACATGAGTATGCCCGCTGCCGTTTTTACCCGGAGCATGGAGCGAACCCACCTGTTTTTCGCCACAGGCGCGCAGGCCAGAGGCGATGTAAACACATATCTAGCAAGACTGTTGGACATTTCACCAGAAATGGTGGGGGGTAAACTGCCTGATGAAAAATTTTTCCTCACTGACTAGGAGCCTGGCGCCCCTTTTCGGTCTGGTCATATTTATAGCTTTATGGCAGGTTGCGTCAGGTTTTTACAACCACGTTATCCTGCCCTCCCCCCTCGAGGTGGCCCGCTCTGTGGCTTACCTGACCATTGACGGCCGTCTGTGGGAGCACGGGCGGCAGTCCATTATACGCGGTTTGACAGGATTTGGCCTGGCTGTCGCCGCCGGTGTGCCGCTGGGCCTGTTAATAGGTATCAGCCCCCTGCTCTCAAGTTTTTTCAGGCCGCTGGTAGTGGCTCTGCAGGTGGTCCCGCTGATTTCCTGGCTGCTGCTGGCTATGATCTGGCTTGGTTTCAGCCAGGTTCCCGCTTTTGTGGTTTTCGTGACCACCCTGCCCCTGATTACTATCAATACTGTCCAGGGAGTAAAAAATATAGACCTGCAGCTGATGCAAATGTCTGCCGTCTTCCGTATCAGACGGTCACGTGTCTTCCGGGAAATTTACCTGCCGCAGGTACTGCCCTACTTGATGGCCGGTGTTTCCACCGCGCTGGGCACCACCTGGAAAGCGGTGGCTATGGCGGAGTTTCTGAGTGTTTCCCAGGGGATTGGCGCCAGAATGGCGTTAGCGCGGATAAACCTGGAGACCGCAGATCTCTTTGCCTGGACTTTTATTTTGATCGGGCTCGGCCTGATTACAGACAGGCTGCTTACTTACCTGGTAAACAAAAGACTGCGTCATTGGATGTGAACGCATGATCAAGCTGGATCAAGTATATAAAACTTTGGGCCAGACCAGGGTTTTGAGTAATTTTTCACTTTGCGCTGAAAAAGGTAAAATTACCTGCATTATCGGGCCTTCCGGCTGCGGCAAAACTACGATTCTGCAGCTGCTGGCCGGGTTAGAGCAGCCTGATGCCGGCAGGATTACCGGAACGAAAGGCGCGCGGATCAGCTATGTCTTTCAGGAACCAAGGCTGCTGCTCTGGAAAACCGTGGCCCAAAACATCGCCTTTGTATTACAGGATGTTGTCACACCTGCTAGGCAGCAGGAACTGATCAAGGAATACCTGTCCATGATCGGGCTTTATGAATACAGAGACAGCTATCCCAAAGCCTTAAGCGGTGGGATGAAACAGCGTCTGGCTCTTTGCCGGGCTTTTGCCTACCCACACGACCTGCTGCTGATGGATGAGCCCTTCAAGTCGCTGGACACGCCTCTGCGCCTGGGCCTGGTGCGTCAGGTAGCCAGAATTTGGCAGGTCAATCCGCAGACTGTTGTCCTGGTAACGCATGATATTATGGATGCCCTGCTGCTCGGGCACCGGGTAATTGTCCTGTCAGCCAGGCCGGCCGTGGTGCTGGACGAGGTGCAGATAGACGTACCGCTGGCGCAAAGGAACGTTGTACAGGAGCCTCTGCCTGGCTATCACACCAGGATGCTTGCTGTGCTGGAGGCTGAGAACAAAAAAACTTTTCCCAACCTTTAAAATTTTACTAAGGAGTTGTATTGGATGGAAGTAATCAGGATGTCGGAATTTCCAACCTTTGAAACGCCGCTGGGTTTTTTAGCCAGAAAGCTGCTTGATCAACCTGCTTTTCTAATCATGAACCTGCTTTTAAAGCCGGGTGAAACAGTAGAAAAACACGTCATGCCTGATGACGCTTTTTTCTATGTGGTTAAAGGCAGCGGAAAAATTATGATAGGCGAGGAAGAGACAAGTGTTGGTGAAACGGACATAGTTTTTAGCCCGAAAAACACGCCACGCGGCCTTCGGGCCTTGCCGGGCAAAGAATTTCACGTGATTATAGTAAGAAGCCCGATTTCAGCGGAATAACCCCGCTGACGGAAGGTTTTATTTGTTTTCCCGTAAAACCCTGGCCCAGTCACCATCGGCAATGACCTTGCCGTTTTCTTTGAGCCATTGAGCTTTGATTGGCGGCCACATGTACATGTGTGCTTTTACCGTTTTCCCCGATTCCTGCAACTCCACATCCCTGATCTCCCGGACCAGCAGGCTCTGGCTTTCAACGTCGGTGTACTTTTCGATTTCATCGATTTCCGGCAGAATCATCTTCAGATCCCTGGTTTCATACAGGACCCCTTTTATCTCTCCTGCACCGTCCAGAATAACAGGATACCCGTCTCCGGGAACGAGATACATGACCCCCTTCGCTCTGGCCTCATACACCTTGGGATTGTGAGATTCGATAAAACGCTTGTAGTTTTTAAGGCCGGGCAGCAGGGTGCCGTACACAAAAAGATTATTCAGGTACATAAAACACCACCCTTTCTTTTTTGGATTTACTGAAAGAGCCGTTTTACTATATTTATTTTCTTTATTAAGTTATTTCCCCCTTTTTTTGTTTTCCTAATTTTTTTAAGATAATAGACAATGGTACGCTAAGGTTATTTGTTTTGCCAGTCCCTAAAATATATCATAAAAAGGTGCGAATATTAAACTATGACTTTATTTTTTTTTTTACCACCTGAAAACATGGACATTGGTGTAAATATTTTTTCGGCAGCCTGGCACAGAACTCATGTTCTGTGTATAATTATTTTAAGGAGATCTTTGACTGAGGTGATATTATGAGAACCGGCGTCGCCAACCTGCCGCTGCATGGCCACCATTGTCCCCGCTGGCTGTTTGAACGGATGGTGAAACTAAGTTCAGCCATAGTTGAGGCGATAGTTGAAGAATACGGTCCCGGTGAGGTGCTGGCCCGTCTAGCCGACCCGTTCTGGTTTCAGGCACTGGGCTGTGTCACCGGGTTTGACTGGCACTCCTCAGGCCTTACCACGGTATTATGCGGCGCTCTGAAGGAAGGCCTTCGCTCAAAACAAAACCAGCTTGGCCTGTACCTGGCAGGTGGAAAAGCTATGGCTTCCCGTAAAACCCCCCTGGAGATTGAAGAATATACAGACCGCTTCAATTTGCCTGTAAATGTGGCTTCTCTTCAGTACGCCAGCCGGATGTCCGCCAAGGTGGATAACGCCGCCCTGCAGGACGGCTTTCAGATCTATCACCATGTTTTTGCCTTCACGGCTGACGGCAGTTGGGCTGTAGTCCAGCAGGGGATGAATCAAAATTCCGGCTGGGCCAGGCGCTATCACTGGCTGGGTGATAAGATTCAAACGTTTATTCAGGAACCTCATGCGGCTGTTTGCGGCAAACCGGCCACCAACGTTTTGAATATGGTTGTCGGGGAAAGTCTAAAAGCCAGGGATGCGTCACTCTACTTGTCGGGAAAGCCGGACGAGGTTGTAAAAACATTAAAGAAAATAGCCGGCCTGCCTGCGGACAAGCTCAGGGTATTAAACCTGCCTGGCACACATCCGGTGCCTGGCGCCGGACGCATTGAAAAGACGCTGGCCAGGCTTTATGATCTTAAGCCTTCTTCATATGAGGATTTACTGGCGGTGGACGGAGTGGGCCCGGCCACGGTAAGGGCTTTTGCTCTTGTCGCGGAAGTTGTTTATAATGCCGTGGCAAGCAGTAAGGACCCCGTTCGCTACAGTTTTGCCCACGGCGGCAAGGACGGCCATCCCTATCCGGTAAACAGGCATGATTACGACAGGTCGATAACTCTCCTGGAAAACGCCCTGCGCCGGGTCAGGACGGGTGACAGGTCAAATGTGGAAGCACTGAAAAGACTGGCAGCCATAAACTCATTTTTATCAAAAAAGCAGCAGTAAGTTTATAAATTGTTTAATCAAATAAGCTTAATAAATTCTTAAGGAATTTTATTGTATTTATTAATAAAATTGTTGGTATAATTAAGACAAAAAAGTATAGGAGGGAAAACATGGATACAGATAATAATTTAAAGACTTCTATTGCCGGCGAATCACAGGCCAACCGCAAGTATGCCGCTTTTGCTAAAAAGGCTGATGAAGAAGGTTATCCGGCTGTGGCTAAGTTATTCAGGGCAGCGTCCGAAGCCGAGGCCATTCACGCTTATGCTCAACTCAGGGCAGTGGGTGCTATAAAGTCGACTGCCGAAAATTTAAAAGCAGCCATCGAAGGTGAAACATACGAATTTACCGAGATGTACCCTGGATTTATTGCGAAAGCGGAAGAAGAAGGGGCAAAACAGGCTAAGACATCTTTTAATCACGCCAATGAAGCTGAAAAGGTACACGCCGGTTTATATACAAAAGCACTTGAGTCGCTGGATGCCAAACCTGAAGTAGAATACTATCTCTGTACCGTTTGCGGTAATGTTGCCGAAAACGAGCCTCCGGACAAGTGCCCGATCTGTAATGCGCCTAAAAAGGCTTTTAAAAACGTCGGTTAACCCTGAAAGCTCAAACTAAATTTGTAGTATAGCAGAACCTGTTGACTGCTGATTTAACCAACAAGAGCCGCCTTCTGAATTTATATCGCCTCAGTAGGCGGTATTTTTATTTGTTTTACGGAGAAAAATGTTCCATTTTTAGGCATTTTGAAGAAGGAAGACGAAGTTTTCGAAAGAAGTTATTATCTTTGAATATATAAAGTGAACATACGGGTTGTGGAGTGACCAAAAATGAAAGATGATGAAAAAACCAAAGATCAGTTAATCAGCGAACTGATCCTGCTCCGTATTAAAAACAGCCGCCTGCTGGAAGACTCCAGGGGCAGGGAAAAACATTACCTTTCCATAGCCCAATCAGCCAGAAACGCAATTATTTCGGTTGACAGCGAGGGGCATATAACATTTTTCAACTATGCCGCGGAGACTATTTTTGGCTACCTGTTTAAGGAAGTGATCGGCAAACCGGTTACCATGATTATGCCGGAGAGATACCGGGAAACTTACCACAGCGGGCTGGTCCAATTTATAAAAACGGGAAAGGCAAAAATCATCGGGAGGACTATTGAACTGGTTGGCCTCAGGAAGGATGGCCGCGAATTCCCTATCGAGATGTACATATCGAGTTGGAAGTCGGGCCGGGAAACCTTTTTTACCGGAAACATCCGTGATATCACCGAGCGCAAGCAGGCCGAGGAGGAACTGAGGGCCACCAAAGAACAGCTGGAGTCATTTATAAACAATACCGCCGATGCCATAGCAATTTGGGATCTGGAAGGCAGCCTGCTCAAGAACAACAAAGCCTTTGAAGAGATATTTGGCTGGCCCGGCAGGGAAATAAGCGGCATGATGCAGATGGTTCCGGATCATTTAATTGAAGAGGCCATGGGGTTCATTCAGAAAGTTATATCGGCTGGCAAGGCTATAACGTACGAAACAATAAGACAAAGAAAAGATAAGAGCTTGCTTGACGCTATTGTAATCCTGACCCCGATCAGGGATACCGCCAGAAATATTGTGGCCCTTGCAAGCACTTTCAGGGACATTACTCAGAGAAAGCAGCAGGAGAACAAATTGAGGCTGGCGGCCAAGGTGTTTGAAAACACAATCGAAGGAATTATGGTTACAGACACTGAAGGCAATATTGAGTGGGTTAACCCGGCTTTCACCAATATAACCGGGCGCCTCGAAGAGGACGTTATAAATAAACAGTATTCATTGATACTTTACCCGAGGCAGGGCTCTGATGAAACAATAAAAGGAGTATACACCTCCTTAAAATCCACCGGGCAGTGGCAGGGCGAGAACTGGCTAAAGCATAAAAATGGAGATATTTTTCCGGTATGGATTTCCATGAGCGCGATCAAGAACGAAAGC
>CAZIYV010000006.1:0-50889 GCA_964543575.1 uncultured Pelotomaculum sp. | reverse complement strand
CAATATCTGAACGGCTTTTGTCGCGACCAAATTTTTCACAGTAAAAAGAACTGCCTCGGGGTGCACATTAATAAAGTCCACACTGATCCCGGCCAAGGCCAATGCTTTAAATATCCGCTTCTGAAAATCGGGCACATCTTCGGCATCTTTGGTAACAACTTTAATCCGGGTGATATCCTGAATGTGAGTTATCCCGGTTATAGTCCGGTCATCGGTAATATCAATTGCGCCCTTAAAAACTTCTTCACGGGATGTTACCAGAGTACCAGGCGCGTCACTGAAAGTGCATTTGATTCTCAGGGGAATCCCTTTCTGCATGGCTATCTCCACCGCGCGCGGGTGGATGACCTTGGCTCCTTCGTGGGCGAGCTGGCAGATTTCATTATAAGTAACCACATCAAGCGGCCTTGCGTCGGCGACTATCCGCGGATCAGCCGTCATGATGCCTTCCACGTCGGTATAGATTTCAATACTCAACGCGTTCAGGGCAACGCCAAGCGCTGCCGCCGTCGTATCGCTGCCGCCCCTGCCCAGAGTTGTGACCTCCCCCTCCACCGTTACACCCTGGAAACCCGCGACAACTACTACTTTTCCCTCTCTGGCATGTCTTATAATATTTTCCGGGTTAATTCTCTGAATCCTGGCGTTATTAAACGAGTTATCAGTTATAATTCCAGCCTGTGCGCCGGTTAGAAAAATTGCGGGGCAGCCTGTCTTTTGCACGGTGGCCGCCATGATCACTCCTGAAATTATCTCGCCACAGTGCATTAAAAGATCTGATTCCCTTGGCGGCAATTCTTTGCCGGTGTTTTGCGCAAAGGAAAGCAGCGTGTCGGTAGCGTAGGGGTCACCCAGGCGCCCGATGGCGGAAACAACAACCACAGGCGCGTAACCTTCCTGCCTGGCCCCGGCAATCTTTGCGGCAGCTTTCGCACGCAAATCATCGCTGCTAAGCGAAGAGCCCCCAAACTTCTGAACAATAAAATTCATGAGCCGGTCTCCTTTAGATGATCTTCAGGCTGCCGGGAATCGAAAGTCAGGAAGGTTTACTGTTTTAAAAAGCTCCCGTATTTAACTACAAGCTCTGCGATCTGAACGGCATTGGTAGCTGCGCCCTTACGGATCTGATCAGCCACCACCCAAATATTCAAGCCGTTTGGGATGGAATTGTCCTCCCTGATCCGTCCTATAAAGACCTCGTCAAGATTGGAAGTATAGAGCGGCATGGGATATTTCTTTTCAGAAGGATCATCCAGTACTACGATACCAGGAAATTCTTCAAACAACTTTTTGGCCTCAGCGGCGGTAACTTTTTTCTCAGTTTCAATGTTGATCGCTTCCGAATGGCTGCGGTATACCGGAACTCTCACAGTAGTGGCGGTAATAGCTATCGAATCGTCGTGCAGTATTTTTTGTGTCTCCTTGACCATCTTCCATTCTTCCTTAGTATAGTCCATGTCCATGAAAACATCTATGTGCGGTATCAGATTGAAAGCAATTTGGTATTGAAAAACTTTTGGGCTCGCTTCGCCACCCGTGAGTAAAGTACCAGTCTGTGCTGCCAGTTCTTCTATCCCTTCCCGGCCTGCTCCCGACACTGCCTGGTAAGTCGCTACCACCACCCTCTTAATTCTGGCGGCGTCATGAATCGGCTTGAGGGCAACCACCATCTGGATGGTTGAACAGTTGGGATTGGCTATAATTCCTTTATGCCATTTCACATCTTCAGGGTTTACCTCAGGCACCACCAGCGGGACTGAGGGATCCATCCTGAAATTACTGCTGTTATCAATGACCACCGCTCCCCGCTCAACCGCCGCCTGCCCGAATTCCTTGCTGGCCACACCCCCGGCAAAAAGGGCGATATCCATTTCCTGAAAAGAATCTGGTGTGGTAACCTCAACAATATAGGGCTTGCCCCTGAAGAACATTTCTTTGCCCGCGGAGCGGGTAGTAGCGCAGAGCCTAAGCTCTCCTACCGGAAAGTTACGTTCCTCGAGGATCTTGAGCAGTTCCTGACCGACCGCGCCGGCTGCGCCAACTATGACCACATTGCACTTTTTCAAACTCTTTCACCTCAATACAAAAGTTTTAGTATATATTTTAAAGCCGGCGGCTGCTGCCAAACAGCTTGTCATTTTCAAATAGAAATTTAATTTAAAAAACTATATACAATTATTAATTGAATTTTAAAAAAAATCAACAGGTATTCTCCCGGTAATTTTTAAACTTTTTTTTATGAGTGTTGATAAGATGTTAAAATGGGTTGATATTGTCTGCCTTTCAGCGCATCGAGTACTGTTTCAGTGATCAGATCCCACTTGGCCAGCAGTGAATTCGGTTTTTCCGCCGGATTATCCTGTCCGAAGGGCACCATGTACATATTTTTCACATTGAGCAGCAGTCCGATGTTTTTAGCGTTCATCCCAAGTCCGTCGTTGGTAGATATGGCCAGCACCACAGGACGCTGATTACGCAAATGAGATTTTACCGACATTAAGACAGAACCATCTGTGATACCGTTCGCTATTTTGGCCAGGGTGTTACCTGTGCAGGGCGCAACCACTATAACATCAAATAGTTTCTGCGGCCCGACAATTTCAACCTCAACCATTGTGCTGAATGCCTTGCGGCCGGTTATATCAAGCAGCATTTTTTTCCACTTCCAGCTTGTACCGTATTTTGTATCTGTGGTATCAACGGCGGTACTAATTATGGGAAATACTTCCGCTCCTTCATCAACCAGATGCTGCACCTGAGGCATGACCTGATCCATACAGCAGTGAGACGCGGTCAGGCAAAAACCGACTTTGATCCCTTTCAAACGCATAAAGCACCTCCGTAACCAATGCCAACTAACTGCGGTCCGATTCCTCCAACAGAAGCCTGGTGATAACCTGCGCCAGTATTCTACCGGCTGTTCTGGGAGCCACTTTGCCGGGAAGTCCGGGCGCCAGAACAGCCTTAATGCCCATGCTTTCAGCTTTCTGGAAATCTACTCCTCCCGGAGCGGAAGCAAGATCGATTATTACTGTCTCCGGGGACAATCTTTCCAGCAACTCACCGGTTAATACCATGGCCGGCACGGTATTAAAGATTACCTCAGCCTCTTCCAGGTAAGCGGCCATGTCCATAAAAGGCAGCGCCCTGAGGTTAAGCTCGGTTATCCGGGCCAGATATTCAGGCCTCCTGGCCAAAACGCTGGTCTTTGCCCCCATAACGCCCAGCAGGCGTGCCAAAGTCGCCCCGGTCCGGCCGAAGCCCAGAACGAATGCCGAACAGCCGTGAATAGTAACCGGCAGCATTTCCATGGCCATTTGGACAGCGCCTTCCGCAGTGGGTATGGAATTCAAAATAGCGACTTCGTCCCTCTTCATCAGTTCAATGAGCCGAAGGCCGGCTTTTGACGCCATCCCGGTCAGCAGCGGTCCCGCCACCCCAACAAAAACAGGGACATTGGGCGGAAATTTCGCTGCCAGTTCCCAGGTAAAGGCCAGAGGTTGCTCTGCCAAGGCGCAGTATAGAAATCCCTTTTCGTTTACACCTGGAACCGGGAGTATAACCGCATCGACGCCATGTAGGCATTCCCCTGGGTCACTATAGGTAAAAACATTTTTCAACCCGCCTTTAAGCGGAAGTCCGGCAACATTCAGCCGGGCGCCAAATCCGGACAAATCCTCCAGCAGGGCCAATTCCCTGGCGTCGCCGCCAATAACGGCAATTTCCATACCTTCCAGATTTATCTGCACGTCCCTCAAGCCTCCTTTAAGAGACTTTGTCTCACGTTTACCAACAGTATATGAGTTTCAGGAAACGGAGGTGCCTGTTTATGTATTAAGTTGTTTATTCAAATAACAGCTTGTCCAGCCCATATACCACCCTCTCCAGGTTCATTACTTTCCTGATACCCAAAAGCACACCGGGCATAAATGATTCCCTGGTAATAGAATCATGCCTTATGGTGAGGGTTTGTCCCAAACCGCCAAAAATTACTTCCTGGTGTGCCACCAGTCCAGGCAGCCTGACGCTGTGAATGCGAATACCCCCGTGAAATTTGCCGCCGCGTACGCCCGGAAGTGTTTCTATTTCTGTTGGCAAGCCCTGATTGTACTCATTCTCCCTTTGTTCATAAATAGCTTCCGCCGTTTTAATAGCCGTGCCTGAAGGAGCATCCACTTTCTGGTCATGGTGCATCTCAATTATCTCCACATCGGGTAAAAAGCGGACGGCTTCACAGGCAAACTTCATCATTAGTGTCGCGCCGATGGCAAAGTTAGGCGCTATTAACCCGCCTATCCTGATTTGTTCTGAAAGCTTAACTATTTCATTGATTTGACCGGGATCCATGCCGGTAGCTCCGACAATCGGCCTGACATTATGCTCAAGACAGCTTATTGTGTTTCGGTATACAGACTGGGGACCGGTAAAATCCACAACCGCATCCGGACGTATACGTCTCATGGCTTCTTCAAGATTATTTTCAATTAATATGCCAACTTCATCCTCGCCGATCAGCGGACCGATGTCGGTTCCTTCACCCCGTCCGTCGACAGTTCCCACCAATTCAACGTCTTCCGCATGCCACACTGTTTTGACAACCTCACGCCCCATACGGCCATATGCCCCTGTAACGATAACCCTGATCAATCCCGCACCCCCTGCAAAAAATAAAGAATATTTTATTACCTCTATCATATAGAGATAATTTTCTTATATATAAAAAAATATGTCAATATAGATTAATCCTCTATAAGATAAACGTGGCCATTCTTCCACTTTGTTTACCCGTTCTCCTGCTATTAAAAAGCCACTTAACAAGAGTGGCTTTTAATTCTTTTTTTATCATGATAGAGCAAGTTTCCGCAGAAACAACTTATTTTAAGGATTTTTATCATGCTCATCCAATAATTTATATTTACTTTTTCTGCTTTAGATCAAGGTTAGGCAAATCAGTCCATGGGACTGTATTGGTTGTCTTTTGTCTTTTTTCCGCAACTACCAGGCCTGTTGCCGTTCCACCGTCCCATAAGACACCCTGTGGCATAAACTCGGCCAGCGGGTATCCAGAGCCGCCTGTTAAAAAGTAATATTTAGTTTCATTGGTCTGGTAATTATAAATAACCTTGTCGTCCTGATAGTTTTCAGACAAAACATTATCCCCTCCTCAACGGCACTGTCTGTGCTCTGCCTGCCCTTACGATATTGTTCTCCATCTTTGTTTTAGTATGTTTACCTTGACCTGCCCGGCCTCGGGATAATCGCGTCTTTCCAAAACACCGGAAAAAACAAATGCGTCCGCACCGTACAGCGATTCCACATAACCGCTGGTCACTTCAAATTCACTCCTTACCCCTCTGAGGTGCTCCTGAGGGTTAAACGGTTCGTTCAAGGAGAGTTCTTCTGCGTAATCCTGGTACAGAGACCAGATCAACGGCTCAAGCCTGCTGTCTGGGATGACTACGGGGAGGTTGATTTCTTCCGCGGCTTCCCGCCTGGAAATCATGTGACTGTGGGCATAAAGCTTCTCAGTCAGGTTGTCCACAATATGCTCTATACGACCTTCACGTGGTGGCTGCTGGCACATGGCCAGCAGTTTTTTTGCCAGCGACCTGATCAGCATATAATTGCGCTGAACGTTGCCGAGCGCCAGAGGATGAATCCTTTCCACCAGTAGTGTGAAGGCATGGACCTGCTGGTCATTGCTGCAAACTCCGGCCTTTTCTCCCGCCAGTGCCAGGTAGGAATAAACATCTTCAATATTTACAGGAATTCTGGCGGTAGGGTTGTTTGGGTCCTGCGGGTTAAAGGCGTTTACCACACTGGGGTCTATTGGACCCAATTCCGCCATCTTGCCCATAACTATCTCGTCAGCCCCAAGACAAAGCAAAGTTCCAGCGCTATAGCACCTGTAAGGCACAAGCACACAAAACCGGGGAGTGTATTCGCGAATAAGGTGGACTAACCTCCAGGGTGTCAACACATCACCCCCGCGCGTGTAAAGAAAAAGATCAACCTGCTGGTTGTCCCCGTACATTTCCAGGTGCCTGTAAAAAACCTGCGTTACATCCGGAGCTATCCTGGTATTGACATTGTCACGGTCCCCCGTGATATAACAAAGAACCGATGAGCCGCGCAGTTCACATATTTTTTTAATTATTTCAACCCTGTGCTGCCGGGCCATATCACGCCTCCCGTTTTAGTACTTTTTTTCCTTGTTTAGTATGTCAACCAGAGGCGCAGTTAATAACAAACTCCTTAAAATTGATCAAAAGAAAAACCCATGCCCTGGCATGGGTTTTTTTCAGACTGAATAACGCCGGTAAAGTGGGCTGGACTGGTCCAACTCGACAATGATTACTTCAGCACCAACTTTTCTGACTGCTTCCCACGGTATAACCAAGTGCTGTCTATCAACCCATAGATTAATAAAATTACTTTTTCTGGGGAGTATGATTGATTGGATTTCCCCTGACTCAATATTTATGGCCATATCGGAATCCCCTACCACACCTAGGCGGCTGCCGTTGCAAATATTGACGATTTCTTTGCCTACAAGCTCGCACATACGCATTTCTTATCCCTCCCGCTAGCAAAATAATTTCATAGCCGGCGCCAGGCATTCGCAGCCCTGGCAAAGAAGGGCTGAGCAAGGGAAATAATAACGGAAAAGGCGGCCAGGGGTTCCATACTGACCCCGCCTAATTCTAACCTTTCCGGCAGCTGAAGTTCTAAAAACGTTGCCATCACCAACATAGTAAGGTATATACCACCGGCTACTCCAACCAGGTTGGCCAGCGCCTGGGAGATTTGGCTTGACCTGGGCTCACCAATAGAGCCCCAGTCCTTTTCACGCAGCAGGCGCAAACGCACCCTTTCCCGTACCGAAAAAAATATCAGCAGCAAAATTATAATACCGATAATTATTTCAATTACCATAATATATCACCTCTTACATAATTTTATTTTGGACAGGCTGGAAATATGATTCCTGAGAAAAATAAAAACCGCTTTATTTAGCGGTTAGATGCAAGTGTAGAAAGTTCTTGGGGGGCAAATGGGGACGGTTCTTGACTTGCCTGGAGGCAAGTCAAGAACCGTCCCCATTTGCCCCCTCTTACTTTTACAATTTATATTTTACCTGTGGAACCGAAGCCTCCCGATCCCCTTCCGGTATCTGCGAGGCTGTCTACTTCTTCAAGCGTTGACCTGAAAACAGGTACAAACACAAGTTGAGCGATTCTTTCACCTGGCTTAATTACATATTCCTGTTGGCTCTGGTTAAAAACCGCTACAATAATTTCTCCTTTATAGTCACTGTCAATGACACCCACGGCGTTGGCCAGTGATATCCCATGTTTTGTTGCCAGTCCGCTTCTGGGAAAAACAAGCCCGGCAATATGCCTGTCAGGTATTTCTATGGCCAGACCGGTGGGCACCTTCATTCTTGTTCCCGGCGGTACCACTAGCGGGGCATCAAGGCACGCCGGCAGATCCAGGCCAGCGGAACCCTCGGTGGCATAACGCGGCATAGGGAATTGCTCGCCAAATTTTTCTGAGACTCTCTTTACCTTAATATTTATCAAAAAATCCATCAGTTTTCACCCAACTGCAAGTCTTTCTTATCTGTTTCGCAGATCATCCATCACACTTTCAAAACTGCCGCAATTCTTCCAGGGGCCAATTGTGGCCAGGGTAAAACACTCCGGGCTCATCATCTCTACAGCCAATTCCTTTATTTCGGCATTCGTTACCCTGTTAACTTTTTTAACTATATCTTCAGGTGACACCACTTTCCCCAGGTAAAGCTGTGATTTTCCAAGCCTGCTCATTCTTGTGTTCACATTCTCAAGGCTCAGCAGAAGGCCGCCTTTTAACTGTTCCTTAGCCCTGTACAGTTCTTCCTCTTTTACGCCGCTTTGTCTGATATCCTTCACCTGTTTAAAAATAAGAGACAGCACCTGATCAACATTTTGCTTGCTGAGACCGGCGTATATACCAAAAAGTCCTGTGTCATGGTATGAGCTGTGGTATGAATAAACGGAATAAACCAGGCCCCTTTGTTCCCTTATCTCCTGAAACAGCCTGGAACTCATCCCTCCGCCGAGGATAGTGTTCAAGACCTGCATCACATATATCTTTTCGTGATCCAGGCGCAAGCCCGGTGTTCCAACAATAAGGTGGACCTGTTCAGTGTCTTTGCTCCGGCAAATTACTTCACGCTTTGGTACAGGGGCAGTCATCGATCTTGAATGACCGGCGCCTGCACTTTTATCGAATACAGAATAGATTTTTTTCATAACCACATCATGTTCAATGTTTCCGGCTACAGCAATAATCAATTTTCCCGGAACGTAATGAGTATTAAAATAGTCGGTCAGCTTTTCCCTGGAAAGATTGGAGATCACTTCTGCCGTGCCGATAATCGGCTGCCCCAGCGCATGGCCGCTCCAGATTGAACTGGCAAAAATATCGTGTACAAGTTCATCCGGAGTATCTTCATACATCTTTATTTCCTCAATAATGACGTTTCTTTCCCTGTCAATATCCTGGAGATCGAATTTTGAGTTCATAAACATATCACCGAGGAGGTCTAACGCCAAATCGAAATGTTCATCCAGAACCCTGGCGTAATAGCAGGTAAACTCCTTGGTGGTAAAAGCGTTTAATTGTCCGCCCACAGCGTCCAATTCCTCGGCGATATCCTTAGCGGTCCGCTGCTTGGTCCCTTTAAACAGCATGTGTTCAATAAAATGTGAAATGCCATTTATTTCGGGTATTTCATAACGGGAACCTGTATCCACGAAAAAGCCCAATGAAACCGAGCGAACATGCGGTATGTGCTCGGTAAGAATCTGAATGTTGTTGTCAAGGGTAACCAAATTAAACATCTTATAGGTAACCTCCTTAAAGTGCAGTACTCCAAATTATTCGTTATAATTTAATTTTATCCTTTATCCTTTAAAATTTCTCTTAAATAAAGCTTATATGGCGGCAACTTTGCGATCTCCCTGTCAGCTACCAATTTAACATTTCCAGCAATCTTCCCGTCAAGCAGAATATTAACTTGCCCAACCTGCTGTGATTTACAGACAGGTGCAATCAGTTTTTTCTCCATAATGATTTCCTTCTCCAAAAGCCCGGCACTCCCCCTTGGTATGGCCAGTTCAACTGCTGATTGAGCAACCGCTCTAATGTTTTGTTCCGTACCCTCCTCAACAACTATAGAACCGAACGTTTCTTCCTCTCTGACAACTTCTTCTAAATCATAACAATTGAAGCCGAGACTCAACAGCTTAACAGAGTCTCCCCAGCGGTTTTCACTGTTGAATACAACGCTTATCAACTGCCGTCCGTTTTTGGTGGCAGAAGCGACTAGACAGTTGCCAGCCTCTTGTGTTGTGCCGGTTTTCACACCGTCCGCCCATTCATAACGCCATAATAGGCGGTTGGTATTGTTCAAGTACCGCTCGCTTTCATTACTTCCTATTTTTCTGCTTTTTGTATTCACAAATTTTTTGAAAACCGGGTTCCTTAAAGCGTATTGAGTGACCAACGCCAGGTCCCTGGCTGTAGTATAATGCCCGGTTGCGGGCAGGCCGTTGGTGTTTTTAAAACTGGTGTTTTGGGCGCCGATTATTTTAGCTTTTTGATTCATTAAAAGAACAAAATTTAACTCAGTTCCAGCCAGATGTTCAGCTATAGCCACACAGGCGTCGTTGCCCGACTCGAGCATCGCTCCATAAACCAGCTCTTCAAGAGTGAGCTTTTCCCCGGTTCTAAGATCAAGACTGGCCTCTCCAACCGAAGCCGCCTTAGGGCTGACTGTCACGACCTGGTCCAGGTCTCCGCCCTCAAGGGCCAAAAGAGCTGTCATAATCTTGGTTGTGCTGGCCGGCGGCCTCTTTTGCCCCGCATTCTTGTCAAAAAGCACCTGCCCGGTACTGGCCTCCAGTAATACCGCAGCCTCAGCTGTTAAATCCGGAGCGTCTGGGCAGACTGATTCTGACGCCCAGACTGAAGGCTTGTACAGCAGGAGAACGGTAATGACAAGAAAAACAAGCAAGCAACCTCTTCCTGTGGAAACATCGTTCATGTCTTTTAGAACACTCCTTTTCCAACTACAAGGTTTCCCATTTCTATCACCAAATATTTAATGAAAGGTGAGAATACAGAAATCAGAAGACATAATTCAGAATAATTCAATGCAATCAAAGCTCCTGTATTCTGACTTCTGACTTCTATCTCAACTTTCCGTTTTACTGTTTCCTTCTTCTTCAAGTCCTTTTAAAAGGGCGGACACCGTTACCAGTTCATAACCCTGCTTTTTTAGTTCCTTAATTATTTGCGGCAAGGCATGAACGGTCGGGGCGGTAGGGTGCATCAGCACTATGGCCCCGTTGTGCGCTTTATCAGCTACCCTTCTTAATATTACCTGGGGGTCCGGCCGCTGCCAGTCAATAGTGTCAATACTCCAGAAGATGGTTGTATATCCTGCTTCTTCAGCCGCTTTTATTATTACCTCTGACTTTTCCCCGTAAGGTGACGCAAAAAGATTAGTTTTTATCCCGGTCGCGTTGAAAATTGACATTTCAGCCTTTTTAATTTCTGTGACATTGGCCGCTTTAGACATTTTCTCCTGGTGCAGGTGGGCGTAACCATGATTTCCCACCTCGTGGTTAGCGGCAATTTGCCCGGCCAACTCCGGGAAATCATCCACCCACTGCCCGCCGAAAAAAAATGTCGCTGTCACATTATTATCCCTCAGACACTCTATAATTTGAGGGATAAACGCCTCCCCCCAAACCACGTTAAAAGTAAGGGATATTTTCTTTTCCCTGGCGCTCCCCTGGTAAACGGGCGCCAGGGCCGCCCTTTCCGGTCCACTCCAGGTATTGATATAGATGACTGTTATAATTAAAAAGACTGTGAGAACAATAACGCCGTGGAAAAATATTCTCTTTGGCAAAAACACGGTAATCACTTTCAAAAAAACCTCTTTTCGTAAATATAAAAATAAGTATGCCTGCGGCGCCAATTTTATTTTAAAAAATAAAAAAACCTCTGGCTGAGGTTTTTTATTTCAAGATATTTTGTTTTCTAGCTTCGCTCAAAGTTTCGCCTGGGGGGTCGCGGCCGGTCTTCTCTCGGTGCTTGTCCTTCCGGTGGAGGCGCTACATCCTTCTTGGAAAGTTTCAGGCGACCCTGGTTATCATAACCAATAACCTTGACCAGAATCATATCGCCTTCCTTGACAACATCTTCAACTTTATTAACCCGGTGGTGCTCAAGCTGGGAAATATGAACCAGACCTTCTTTGCCCTGCAGTCCAAGCACGCCAGGGATAACTTCCACAAAACAGCCGAAATCCGTAACCCTGGTTACCTTGCCGTTATATATCTCTCCGGTCTGCACTTCTTTGGTAAGGATCTCTATGATCTGCAGCGCTTGTTTCCCTTTTTCCTGATCCACCGCGGCGATAAACACTCTGCCGTCATCTTCTATGTCAATATCAGCGCCAGTTTCTTCCACTATTTTCTTGATAATCTTACCGCCTGGGCCTATGACATCCCTGATTTTATCGGGATCAATGGTAGTATGGATAATTCTTGGAGCGTTAGGTGACAGCTCCGGCCTCGGAGCGGGGATTACATCAAGCATTTTACCGAGAATATGCATTCTACCCTCATGGGCCTGGGCCAGCGCCTGATCAAATACCTCTTTTGTAATACCGGCGATCTTTATGTCCATTTGGAGGGCGGTAATGCCTTTAGCTGTCCCGGCAACCTTGAAATCCATGTCTCCCAAGTGATCCTCATAACCTTGAATATCGGTTAATACCGTAAGTTTTCCATCTTCCGAAATTAGCCCCATAGCAACCCCGGATACCGGCGCGCTCACAGGAACACCAGCGTCCATTAAAGCCAGGCAGCTCCCGCATACGCTTCCCATCGAGGTAGACCCGTTTGACTCCAGAGCTTCCGAAACAATCCGGATAGTGTATGGGAATTCTTCCTCCAGCGGAATCACCGGTGACAGCGCCCTTTCGGCCAGTGCGCCATGACCAATTTCACGCCGTCCCGCTGACCGCATCGGCCTGGTTTCACCGACGCTAAAGGGAGGGAAGTTGTAATGGTGCATAAAACGCTTGGAGTCCTCCACACCCAGGCCATCAAGTATCTGTCCCTCAGAAATTGTACCCAGAGTTACCACTGAGAGAATTTGGGTTTGCCCCCGGGTAAAAAGACCGGAGCCATGCGGGCGAGGCAGCACACCAACCTCTACCGATATCTGACGAACTTCTTTCAGGGAGCGACCGTCTATACGCAGTCCCTCTGCTGTTATCATACGTCTTACCAGCTTTTTTTCCACCGACTCAACTGTTTTCTTAATAAATCCTTCTTGATCAGGGTTTTCTTCAAGAAACCGCTGCACCAGTTCAGTCTTTATTTCTTCCAGGTAAGACTCTCTCTGTTTTTTGGAAAACTTTTCGCTAACACAATTGTGCAGCGCCACGTCAAGTTTTTCTGTGGCTGCTCCGGTAACCGCTTCCAGCAGTTCCTGCGCAGGCTCGACAATTTCAGGGATCATCTTTTCCCTGGCCAACCCCATTGCAAGGGCTTCTTCCCGGTACTTTTCAATAAAATCCACAATCTCCGCAACTACACCGTGTCCATACTGGATAGCTTCCAGCATTATGCTTTCAGGCACTTCCCTGGCGCCAGCCTCTACCATCATCACAGCATCTTTTGTTCCCGCAACCACCAGGTGCATGTCACTCTTTTCGAGCTGTGACAAAACAGGGTTAATAACAAACTCCCCGTCCACACGGCCTACAATCACACCGCCTATTGGGTACTTAAGCGGTATATCCGAAATGTGCAGGGCTGCGGAAGCGCCAACCATGGCCGCGATTTCCGGAGCATGGTCCTGGTCCACTGACATGACTGTCGCGATGATCTGAACCTCATTGCGCATCTCTTTCGGAAAAAGAGGACGGATTGGCCTGTCTATCAACCGGCAGGTAAGAACGGCTTTCTCACTGGGCCGGCCTTCCCTTTTAATAAAACCGCCAGGAATTTTGCCAACAGCGTAAAATCTTTCTTCATAGTCTACTGTTAAAGGGAAAAAGTCTATTCCAGCCCTGATATAGCGTGCCATTGTCGCTGCCACCAGAACCACTGTTTCTCCATAACGGACTAAAACCGCTCCACCGGATTGCCTGGCCACCCTCCCTGTCTCAAGGATCATAGGGCGTCCGCCTACAATAATCTCTCTTTTTAAAACCTTATTTTCCGACATCTAAAGGCTATCCCCCTGTTTAATTGGTTTAATTGGTAAAATTTAAAAAACTAATAGTAATTCGTTATTCTTAATATTATCTCCTTCTTTTGAAATAAAAAATACATTACAATACATAACAAAGAAGCGGGTAAAACCCGCTTTCTTTGTAAGTATTATTTTCTCAATCCAAGTTTTTCAATTATAGAACGATACCTGTCAAAATGACGATCTCGCAAATAATTGAGCAGTGCCCTCCTTTGACCAACCATTTTCAGCAAACCCCTGCGAGAATGGTGATCTCCCTTGTGGAGTTTCAGGTGTTCGGTAAGGGTGTTAATCCTCTCCGTTAATATAGCTACCTGTACTTCCGGGGAACCGGTGTCATTTTCGTGAAGTTTGTGCTTGGAAATAACTACCTGTTTCTGTTCTGTGGTCAAGGCCATGCCGCTCACCTCCTTTATTCAAAATCGCCGCAGGCCAAGCAAACCGCTGGAGAACGTGTTCCCTAGCCTGCAGTTCACCGGAAAATCATTTTCCGATAATAGTTATTACCAGGCGACCGCCTGGTATATCCTTGGCAACTATATCAAAGACCCGCCCGGACTTGGAAAAGAAACCACGAAAACGTGTAGCTGTCGGTATCCGTCCAGGCAACCCGCTGGCAGCGTTGACTATATCGGTTACCGTTATCTTTTCCTGCCTCAAGTCCCGTAAACGTTTCCGGGCATGTTCGGTGATTATCACCTTCATCAGGAGCTAATACCTAATAGGCATGGTTCTGATTCGCCCTTTCGTCATCGTCCTGATTGAGGAAAGCATATAGAGCATCCTGGAAGGCCGTCAACCTGACATTCTCAACATTCGACTCGATATATATAGTCTCAAGCTCCTTTTTCAGGGATTGAAACTCTTCGCTGAGGCAGATAAAAGCGATTTGACTCAGCCACTTTTTGATCTCCTCTTCCGGAAAGTCGAACTTAGGAATACCCAATGTTAACGTCTCCTTAATTATTATTCGGGACTGTTAACGCGTTAATTGTAGCATAATCCGGTAATAGTGTAAACGCTGCCTATACAAAAATATATTGGGGTGCAGCCTTTTTTATTCCCTGGCCTTTGAGCATTCAGTCCTGACTTTGTGAATATCCCTTTCAATCTGTTTTACCAAATCTGATGGCGTGGCAAACCTTTTCTCTCCCCTGAGCCGGCTGGTAAAACTGATTTTAATTTTTTGCCCATAAAGGTCCTGGCAAAAATCCAGCAAGTGAACTTCAATATTTCTTCTATCCCCATGGAAAGTAGGCTTGACACCTATATTGGCAACACCGAAGTAGGTGTCTTGCTCAAGATAAACCTTGGCCGAGTAAACCCCGTTGGCGGGGACCAGAATATTATGGTCGAGTTCTAAATTGGCGGTGGGGAAGCCAAGCGTTCTCCCGCGTTTTTCCCCGGTCACAACAAGCCCTTCTGTAAAAGGATAATATCCCAGATACTTGGCAGCCTGAGACACCTCTCCTTTAATGAGAAGGGTCCTGATCAGGGTGCTGCTTACCGCTTGTCCCTCAACCATTACAGGCGGTATAACTTTCAACTGGTAACCATAACCGGAAGAAAGCTCTTCCAGCAAGGCAGGTGTACCACGGCCGCGATGGCCAAATGTATAATTATAGCCAACCACCAGACCCATGACGTTTAGTTCTTTGATTAAAATGCTCTTTACAAAATTTTCAGGAGACAAGCCCGCCAGCTTGAGGTCGAATGGTACTTGCAGAAGCACCTGCACACCAAGCTTAGCAAATAATTTTTGTTTAGATTTCTGTGACAGAAGTTGTGGTGGGCAATTTTCCGGGGTTAACACCGCCAGAGGATGAGGGTGAAAAGTGAATACCGCCGGTGTGCCTTTAACTTCTTTGGCTAAATTCACCAGTTCCAGGATCAGTTTTTGATGACCTATATGCACACCGTCAAAATTTCCGAGACCAATAACCAGATTTTTGTGTTTGTATTTAAGATCATGCCACTGGCTATATATCTGCATTAACAAAAGACCCCCTAAATCACCTTGGCAATACGCAAACCGGTCTGAACAATACCCTCTCACTATCCTGAGGATCATAAGCGGTTTCTGCTATTGCCAGAAATCCTTCCGGTCCCGTCAGGCGTACTTTGTCGCCTTCGGACAGAACCCCGGGCATTTGGGCCACTCCCGGTAGATATAGTTTCGCTCCGGATAAAACCGATGGTACAGCCCCATTTTTCACAAGCACCTCAGGCAAAAAGGCCAGTGCTCTATCTATGGCAATTACTTTTTCAGCCAGAATTCCTGACTGGTTTAAAACTTCAATTTCTTCCAGCGTCAGTGAGTCAGAAATTTTATTCTGACCCGCACGGGTTCTTACCAGAAAAGACATGTAAGCTCCGCAACCCAAAAAAGAGCCTATATCGGTGCAAAGCGTCCGCACATAAGTACCCTTGCTGCAGGACAGGTGCAGCAGCGCCCTCGGGTGGGGCGTACCCCAACAGGTCCCGCTGATAAATTCCAGAGAATATATGCTGACGGTCCTTGCCGGACGTTCCACAACAAGCCCTTCCCTGGCCAATTGATACAGTTTCTTGCCATTTATTTTTATTGCGGACGTCATCGGCGGTATTTGTTTTATACTGCCCGTAAACGATGGAAGAACAGCCAATAATGAGTCTCTATCTAAATGCGAAGCGTCTGTTTCACTGGTAATTTCACCGAATGCGTCACCAGTGTCAGTAGCTTGCCCAAACACCATTTCAACCCGGTATTCTTTGTCCGCATCGATCAGAAAACCCGCCAGCCTGGTTGCCGAACCAAGACAAACAACCAGTACACCAGCGGCGCCGGGATCCAGCGTCCCGGTATGGCCAGCCTTTTTCACTCCCAGGGTCCGTCGAATAAAATTCACAACATCATGAGAAGTCATACCGGGAGGTTTTAAAATATTTATAAATCCATTCACAAATTAATTCCCCCGGCCGCTAAAACCGCCTCATTTACCACTTTCTCCAGAATCTCAGCCAAATTGCCTCGCATTACACACCCTGCGGCACGGGGGTGACCACCACCGTCAAACATCGCCGCCAGGCGGTTCGCGTCAACTATTCCTTTTGATCTGAAGCTTATTTTAAAATCGCCGTCCTCAGTTTCGCGAAAAAGAATTCCTACTTGAACACCCCTGATCGACCTGGCATAATTAACCAGCCCTTCCGTATGCTCGTCCTCCGCTCCGGCACTGCTGAGGAGTTTGCGGGTCACGGTCATCCAACATACTTTACCGCACGGACTCAAAGATATTGTGTTCAGGGCCAGGCCCAACAAATCCAGCACCGCTCTCGGTTTTTCTTCATAGAGTTCTTGATTTATCTGCGCCGCCGGAACACCTATTTCCAGCAGTATAGCCACCCGGCGGTGAGTATTGGGCCGCATGTTTTCATATTGAAATGAGCCAGTATCTGTAACAATGGCCGTATAAAGACATATGGCAGCTTCAATGGGAATATCCACCTTCATTATATTAAACAGGTCGAAAACGATCTCGCCCACAGCCGCTGCCGAGGGATCTATATACCTGTACGTGCCAAAAGACTTTGAACCGGCATGGTGATCCAGGTTAATAACCACCATACCACTTGACAACAGTTCCTGATAGCCACTGCCAAGCCTTTCCGGCACCGAGCAATCCAGCACTATAAACGTATCATATTCACCCGCCGGCGGCCCGCCGGCCACGTATCTGTCCACCCCAGGCAAAAATCCGTATATTGCAGGAGCACGGTCAGCACCACCCATGGTTACCTTCTTGCCGCGTTTTTCCAGGACCAATCCCAGGGCCATCATCGAACCCAGGGAATCTCCGTCAGGCATCACATGCCCGCAAATCAAAACATTATCCGCTTGATCAATGGCCTGGGCAATGTCCGCCAGATTATTCATCAGACAGTCCACCTTTATCCTTTACCTCTTCCATCAGTGCGATTAATCTTGAGCCCTGGCTTATGGACAGATCCAGTTTAAAAGTTATCTCTGGCGTGTAACGGAGTCGGATTCTTTTTCCCAGTTCTCCCCGGATAAAACCCTGCGCTTTTTGCAGCGCTTCAATAGTAGCCTTTTGCTCTGCCGGCTCACCAAAAACACTGGCAAAAACATTGGCATATCGCAAGTCTTTTGACACTTCAACGGCTGTTATGGTAACAAAACCTATTCTGGGGTCCTTTAATTCTTCTCTTAGCAGTTCCGAGATTTCTTTTTTTATTGCTTCTGCCAACCTTTCGGGTCGGAAAGACATGACGTGCACCTCATATCAGTCGTCGGACGTCGGACGTCGGACGTCGGACGTCGAATTAATTACTGAACATTGATTGAATGTTAGGACAGCTGGCGTTTAACAGTCTCTATATTAAAGGCTTCGATAACGTCGCCTTCCTGGATTTCATTGAACTTTTCCAGGGCCAGGCCGCACTCGTAACCCTGTAATACCTCTTTGGCATCATCTTTAAAGCGTTTAAGTGAATCAAGTTTGCCTTCGAATATGACAATGCCGTCACGTACCACTCTTACTCCGGCATCTCTCTCGATTTTTCCTTCTACCACATAACACCCGGCAATGGTGCCAATCCGTGATGCCTTGAAAACCTTGCGTATTTCCGCCCGGCCCAGTGTCACCTCGCGGTATTCGGGATCCAGCAGGCCGCTCATGGCTGCCTTAACGTCTTCTATAGCATCGTAAATGACCCGGTAAAGACGGACGTCAACCTTCTCATTTTCGGCTGCCTTTCTGGCGTTTACATCAGGCCGCACATTAAAGCCGATGATAATCGCGTTAGACGCGGATGCAAACATAACGTCAGTCTCTCTTATCGCACCTACGCCGCCGTGAATTATGTCAACTTTTACTTCGCCAGTATTTAATCTTTCAAGAGCCTGACGCAGAGCTTCAACCGATCCCTGAACATCAGCCTTGACGATAATCCCCAGTTCCTTGATCTGACCCTCCTGAATATGTTTAAACAGGTCTTCTAATGATACCCGTGTGGTATTCTTTAATTCTTCCTCACGTTTTCTGGTCTGTCTTCTGGAGGCAATACTTCTGGCCAGCTTTTCATCTTCCGTGACCATAAATTTATTTCCCGCATGGGGCACCTCAGAAAAACCGAGCACTTCAACCGGAGTAGACGGACCTGCTTTTTTAATCCGGCGGCCTTTGTCATCCATCATTGCTCTTACCCGACCGTAAGCCGGCCCTGCTATGATGGTATCCCCGATATTGAGCGTGCCGTTTTGTACAAGTATGGTTGCCACAGGACCGCGCCCTTTATCCAGTTCAGCCTCAATAACCGTTCCTCTTGCCGCGCTGCCTGGATTTGCTTTTAATTCACCAATTTCGGCTACCAGCAAAATCATCTCGAGAAGCTCTTTTAAGCCTTCTTTCTTAATAGCTGAAACATTCACACAGATTGTTTCGCCGCCCCATTCCTCAGCTACCAGCCCGTGTTCCGTGAGTTCCTGTTTCACCTTGTCAGGGTTGGCGCCCGGCTTATCTATCTTATTTATGGCCACAATGATGGGAACGCCGGCATCCTTGGCGTGGTTTATAGCCTCAACAGTCTGAGGCATTACACCATCATCCGCCGCTACTACCAGAATCGCAATATCAGTTACCTGGGCGCCGCGCGCCCTCATAGCTGTAAAAGCTTCATGGCCCGGTGTGTCGATAAAAGTAATTCTCTTGCCGTTATGTTCAACCTGGTACGCCCCTATGTGCTGGGTAATACCACCCGCCTCGGTAGCGATAACGTTAGTCTCCCTGATGGCGTCCAGCAGCGAGGTCTTGCCGTGGTCAACATGGCCCATTACCGTTACAACGCTGGGCCTGGACTTGAGCTGGTCGGGGACCTCTTCTGGTTCCTGCATAAGTTGCGCTTCCAGATCCACCGGCAGTTTGATCTCGATTTCATACCCGAACTCACCGGCCAAAATAGACGCCGTGTCCGTGTCAATCTCCTGATTAATGGTGGCCAGAACACCTAAAGCCATCAGTTTCTTGATTAATTCCGCCGGGCTTCTGTAAACTTTTAACGCAAGCTCTTGAACGGTTACTGATTCTCCTATTACTACAGGCTTTTTCTCAAGCGGTCTGGTCGGTCTTTGGATTTCTTGTGTCTTGGTCATCCCTTTTTTACGGTGAGAACCAGCACGAAGTCTTGCTTCGGCATGCGCCGCTATAGTGCTGCGCTTTTCAAAGCGGCCTTTTGGGTCTGGTTTCTTGTAGGCTGGCTTAGCTGGTTTGGGTTTATCAGGGACTTTGGCTTTATCAGCAACTGCAGGCTGTGGACGAATACCAGTTTGATCGGACCTGGGCTTCACACCCTGCCCCGCGCCAGCATAAGCCGGGCGATCCATGGGTTTTGGCCTCATGCCTGGTGCGCCGCCGGGGCGTGCACCCCTGTCTCCCGCCTGTTGTGGTCTTGGTCCTGGCGCAGCCCCGCTGCCGGGCCTTGGAGAGGGCCCCTGCCTTTGTTCAAAGGGCCGGGCCGGGCCTGTACCGGGCTGTGGTCTCTGTCCATAGGGCCTGGAAGGGCTTGCGCCGGACTGTGGCCTCTGTTCATAGGGACGGGACGGACCTGCGCCGGACTGTGGCCTCTGTTCATAGGGACGGGACGGACCTGCGCCAGGCTGCTGCCTCTGTTCATAGGGACGGGCTGGGCGCTGTTGATCTGGTTGAGGCCGGTCATATTGAGGTCTGGGCTGTACTGGGGGCCGATCATATTGTGCCTTCTCAGGACGGGAAATATCCCTCTGGTACCCTTCCTGACGCGGTCCTTCCTGGACCGGACGTTCCGAATGTGGTTTTTCAGGCTGCATGCGATCCTGGGGCACACTGGCTGCTGGTCTCGCTGACTGATCACTTCTCACAGGACCCCTGGATCTATCTGATTGTTTAGGTTTCTCCTGAAAACGCCTGTCCGGAGGACGTGAGGGTACGCGGTCAACCAAACCGGAGCCGCGGAAATACTCAGACCTGCCCCCCCCTGGCCCTTCTTTCCTGGGCTCATTTTGCTGAGGCTTTTCAGACATTTGAACCGGTTCCTTTTTCTCTTCAACCTGCTTCTCGCTGGTAACAGCGGTGGTTTTAGGCTCAACCGTCCGCCCTCGCGCAGCACCGGCAGGAGGCTTTTCCTTATTCCTGTAAAGCTGCTTTAACTGCCCGATATCGCTGTCCTCCAGAGTACTCATGTGAGATTTAACCGAAATCCCCATTTGGCTCAATTTGTTGATTATTTCTTTGCTTTCTATGTTAAGTTCTTTGGCAAGCTCGTGTACGCGTTTTTTTACCATTCAATCACCTCCAAAATTTTGAATCTTTAATTTTAACCTCTCCCCTTTCTAAAAGCCCGGAAAGGTCCAGGCTGAGCATTTCAATAATTACTTTACCAGCCCCTTTTTCAAATCTTCCACTAATTCCTGCCCTATGGAACGCTGCAGGGCTTTATCCAGGCGCTTACCCTTAAGTGCTTTAGCCAGGCACTCCAAATCCGGGCAGATATAAGCGCCACGGCCGGATCGCTTTCCAGTGGGATCAATCTCTATTTTATCTTCAGGTGTACGCACAACCCGGATCAGTTGCTTCTTGGGCTTCATCTCCTGGCATCCGACACACATGCGCTGGGGAATCTTTTTAACTTTAGGCACCGGCCTTTCCCCCTATTCATATTCAGTCTCTTCAAAGAGGACGCAGTATTCATAAGGATAACTCTCTCTCATCTGAGAATCGCTCCTAATGTCTATTTACCAGGGTCAATTTTGCAGCCAGTCGCCCATTCCGTCCCTCTTTACCAATAGCCAGGGAAAGTTGATAATCCGGCACAATTACTCTCGCTACTTTTTCTTCTTCCCATATTTCCACCGCCACAACTTTGGCAGGGCTTAGAGAACTTGCCACAAACTTGGAAGGGTCGGGATTCCATTTAATAATGTCTATCTTTTCCCCGCTAAGCTCATTGACAATATTTTGAACCCTCATCCCTTTGGGACCAACACAGGCGCCAACCGGATCAACGTTGTCATCTTTAGAATAGACCGCCAGCTTGGAACGGGCGCCGGCTTCCCTGGCGACACCCTTAAGTTCCACAACACCTTCCAGCAGCTCCGGTACCTCCAGTTCAAAAAGCCTTTTCAGTAAACCGGGGTGAGTGCGGGAGACCAAAATCTGCGGACCCTTGGTAGTTTTTCTGACTTCAATTATGTAAACCTTAATACGCCCTCCCTGCCGGTATTCTTCACCAGGCATTTGTTCTGAAGGTGCAAGGATTGCCTCTGTTTTCCCCAGTTCTATAAATACGTTCTTTTGTTCCAGGCGTTGAACAACACCTGTAACAATATCTCCCTCACGGTTGGCAAACTCTTCAAATATAATATTTCTCTCTGCTTCCCGGATACGCTGAACCACTACCTGTTTGGCTGTCTGAGCGGCAATCCGGCCGAAATTCCTGGGTGTAACTTCTGTTTCAACGATATCACCCAGTTCATAATTTGGATTTATCTTATGAGCATCTTCAACTGTTATTTCCTGTCGCTGGTCTTCCACTTGTTCCTTAACCGTTCTTTGCGTGTAAACCTTAAAATCTCCGGTTTCACGATCTATGTGGACACGGGCATTTTGCAGAGAGCCAAAATTCCGCTTGTAAGCTGACAACAATGCTGCCTCAATGGCTTCAAGCAAAACATCAACCGAAATGCCCTTTTCTTTTTCCAGGTCCCTCAGGGCTTCTAAAAATTCGGAATTCATTATTTTTCCTCCCCGAAACTATTAAAATTCCGCTTTCAACCTCGCGGACGCAACTTGCTTAAAGGGTATAGTCAGTGCAATTCCTTCCACCTCAAAAGTTATGCTGTCCCCTTGCACAGACGTTATTCTGCCTGTAAAACTCTTTTTACCTTCTATGGCTGCAAAGGTACTGACCACAGCCAGTAAACCAGTAAAGCGGCCGAAGTCAGACATTTTATTCAATGGTCTTTCGATCCCGGGTGAAGAAACCTCAAGAATGTAAGATTGGGGTATGGGATCTTTCTCGTCCATTAATTTATCAATTTTTTCTGAAATTAAGCGGCAGTCCTCAATGCCAATGCCTCCTGGTTTATCTATAAATATGCGTAAATACCAGTTGCCGCCCTCTTTTACAAACTCGACATCCACTAACTCCATACCAGATTCTTGGATGTAAGGACTTATTAATATCTCTATTCTTTCAACAATTCTCGTCTTAGCCATTTGCTCGTCCTCCCGGACCAAAATCTAATCTAAAACGGCTCTCTAAAGAATCCTTGAGGTCCATGATAACGAAAGAGTGGGCGTTACCCACTCCTTTACACAAGCAATAATCTCCCTTGCCACAAATCAAATAAAGTATATCACAGAAGACAATTGTTGACAAGTGCAAATTGGAACTATGCTCTGTGCTCAACCCTGTAAACTCCGGGTAATGTTGTGAGGTGATGCAGGAAATCTATCATATTTGTATCAGGCGATGGTTTAATATACACCTCAAGCAGCACCCTGCCCGCTTCCATCATTTTGCTCACTTCCACTTTCTTGACCAGACCCATGCGATCTTCGATAAAAGTCCTGATTACCCTAACTTGCTCGGTCTGATCGGAGACTACAATACTGAGAAGGTCATACTTGTTTTTACCTCGGATTAGATTTTCAAAAGCGCCTAAAAGTACAAGAGTGAATAAGACCAACAGGGTGCATAGAGTTGCCGCAAGATAATACCCCGCGCCACAGGCCAGCCCTACCGAGGCAACAACCCAGAGGCTGGCAGCGGTGGTCAGTCCGCGAATCAGCAAGCCCTCCCGCATGATCGCTCCAGCGCCTAGAAAACCTATGCCGCTTACCACCTGGGCGGCAATGCGGGCGGCGTCGCCCTTGAATTGATAATGAAGTCCCTCGGACACTACCATACATACCGCTGCCCCAACAGCTACCAGGATATGCGTCCTGAAGCCGGCAGAGTAAGTGCGGTAACCGACAAGCAGCCTTTCTCGCTCCAGTCCGATAAAGCCTCCAAGTATTACCGACATAACCAATCTTAAGATTAAATCGCCCTCGCTTATCCCGGTAAACATCGCAACACCCTCTTTTAGACTTGGGTCGTGAGACGTGGGACGTGGGATACAGGCATTCCTCTTAGGTCACAAGTTTCTATGATTTCCTATGCCCTCACATCGCAACCTTTTTTATTGTGTGAATTCTACTAATTTCGAGACCGGACGGCAGAAATGGAATACACCTTAAAAAGACCCAATAGGAATGCCAGGATCCCACGTCTCACGTCTCAAGTCCCACGTCCCATCTATCTCTTGCTCTTTCTACTGCTTTTGCCATAAATTCTACCGCGTCGCGGGCGGCGTCCGGCTTACCAAGCGCCGCTGCGGCTTCAGCCATTTTTTCAATCCTGTGCGGCACGGCCAGGTAAGACTTTACTAAACCGGCCAGTTTTTTTTCCTCAACTCTGACACCCGCACCCGCGGCTGTCATAAACTCTGTGTTTCTTTCCTCCTGTCCCGGCAGAGGGTCAATAATAAATATCGGCAGTCCCTGAGCCATTGCCTCGGCGCAGGTCAGCCCTCCTGCTTTCCCAATCATAAAATCAGAGGCCGCCATTAACTGGTGAATATTTTCAACGAAACCATAAACCTTAACCCTGCATGAAAGGGATTGGGCCACCTTGTTCAGTTCTTCCCGCAGCGTCTTATTGGAACCGGCCACACATATTAATTGGTAACAGTCCTTACTGCCGCCAAGGGCTTTTAGCGACGAAGCCAATGGCCCCATACCCAGGCCGCCGCCCATAAGCAGGATGGTTGGCAGTTCCGGCTCAAGCCCCATTTGCTCTTTTAAACTGTTTTTGTCACACCTGATGCCGAAATCCGGGTTGATTGGTATACCGGTTGGGCACACCTGTTCCGGAGCGATGCCATAATCCAGGCACTGGTCCACCAGCTTTTCAGAACCAACAATATAGTAATCCACTTCCGGAAAAATCCAGAAGGAGTGAATGGTATAATCAGTTATAACCGCGAAAACAGGACCTTTAAAAGCACCCCTCTTTTTTAAGTATGCGACAATTCCGAGGGGGAAAGGATGAGTGCAAACGATGATCTCAGGTTTAAAGTCATTTATGTATTTCACCAGCCTGGGAGCGGCTAAAATGTTTAAAATTCGGTTAAATTCTGTTTTCCCCCTGCCTGATAAGGGCTGTCCACGCTCAGCCTGGCGGTAAAGATAGCCATATAAGACCGGAGACATTTTAAGCATCTCCATATATGTTCCCAGAACTAATTTTTCCAGGATCGGGCTGGCATAGCGGAAGGTATCAAGAATGACCACTTCCGCCCCGGGGTTTAGCGACAAGGCAGACTTTTTTACCGCCTCGGCAGTGCGCATATGACCGGCGCCCACAGTAACGGATAAAATTAGGACCCTTTTAAGCTTACCTATTTTTGATACCCTCTTCCAGATGATTACGGCAGTAATAACCAAGCTGATTCTAAAGTTTACTTAACATCTCCCGCACCACAAATTCAATTTTATCAAGTGGCACAACTGTTATTTCTCCTGTCCTGCGCACCCGCACCTCAACCTGTTTTTCAGCCACGGCTTTTGAGCCGATTGTTATGCGCAGCGGGTAACCGATCAGGTCCGCGTCCTTGAATTTGACACCAGCCCGCTCAGCCCGGTCGTCAAGAACAGTTTCTACTCCCCCGCGCGACAAGCGCCCGTATATATCCTCCGCCAGATCAACCTGGCTGTTATCCCTGGTGTTAACAGGTATTATCACTGTGTGGAACGGCGCTATCGCAGCTGGCCAAATGATCCCGTCCTGATCGTAGTTTTGCTCCACAGCGGCTGCCATTGTCCTGGTTACGCCGATCCCGTAACATCCCATAATGATGTTTTTGGACAGTCCATTTTCGTCTGAATAGGTAGCGCCCAATATTTTGCTGTATTTGTCACCGAGCTTGAAAACCTGGCCGACCTCAATACCCCTGGCTTCCTTGAGTTCACCACCACAACTGGGACAGGGCTCACCGGCCTGCACCATTCTTATATCGGTTAAGAGATCAATGGCAAAATCATGTCCTGGATTAACGTTTATGTAATGAGTATCATCCTTGTTGGCGCCGGCGACAGCATTCGCCATAGCCGCCACTTCCAGGTCAGCGATGATCTTTACTCCCTTTAAGCCAACCGGACCAGCAAAGCCAAGCGCGGCGCCGGTAGTTTTTTTCACCGTGTTTTCTCCGGCTAAATCAAGGCGCAGGCACCCCAGTGCGTTTAGGAGCTTTATTTCATTAATCTCCCTGTCCCCTCTGACCAGGGCTGCGATAACTTCATGCTCATTTTCGTAGAGTATTGTCTTTATAATTCTTTGAGAAGGCACTTTAAGAAATTTGCTTACCAGTTCGACAGTGCGTATATCGGGAGTATCCTTTGCGGCAAGAGGTTTTACTTCCTCTTTTTCTTTTTCTGCTTTAAAAACCTGGCCCGCTTTTTCTACGTTTGAGGCGTAATCGCAGGTACTGTTTCCGCAAAAAAGAACCGCAGCCTCACCGGAATCAGCAAGGACCATAAACTCATGCGTATCGCTGCCCCCTATGGCGCCTGAATCCGCTTCCACCGGCCTGAAGCTCAGACCACAGCGCTGAAAAATCCTGGTGTAAGCATTGTGCATTTTCATGTAGCTAACATCCAGGCCCGCTTGATCCCGGTCGAAAGAATAAAGGTCTTTCATGATAAACTCCCTGCCGCGCAGTAAGCCAAAGCGGGGACGCCGCTCATCCCTGTATTTGTTCTGGATCTGGTACAAAAGCAGCGGCAGCTGCTTGTAAGAACTCACTTCACCTTTTACCAGGCTGGTGATAATTTCTTCATGGGTGGGGCCCAAAGCAAAGTCACGGTCGTGCCTGTCTTTAAGCCGGAAGAGTTCCGGGCCGTATACGTTCCAGCGTCCTGAATCCTGCCAGAGTTCGGCCGGCTGAATAATGGGCATCAGTAATTCCTGTCCACCTGCGGCATCCATTTCCTCCCGGATTATTTGTTCAATTTTCTTAAGTACACGTATGGTCAGAGGTAAATAATTATAAACTCCAGCCGCCACTCTTCTAATGAAACCTGCCCGCACCAACAACTTGTGGCTTACTACCTCTGCCTCCGCGGGCGCCTCTCTCAATGTTGGCGCCAGTAACGATGTCGCTCGCATGGAATTCCTCCTGAATACTATTCTTTTTATAGTGTTTCGATCTCTTTTAAGAGCTCGTCCACCAGCCTGTCCTCCGGAACTTTACGGACGATCTCACCTTTACGAAAGATAAGTCCTGTACCCTTGCCGCCAGCGATGCCCACATCCGCTTCCCGCGCTTCGCCCGGCCCGTTCACCACACAGCCCATAACCGCTACCTTGAGCGGCCTGTCCAAACTCTGCAGCCTCTCCTCCACTTCACCGGCAATCCTGATCAGATCGATCCGGGTGCGGCCGCAGGTGGGGCAGGATATAAGTTCAACACCTCTCCTGCGCAGTCCCAGTGCTTTTAATATTTCATAGCCTACTCTTACCTCATGACCGGGGTTTCCGGTAAGAGAAACACGAATAGTGTCACCGATTCCTTCATTTAAAAGTATACCTATGCCCACAGCTGATTTGACTGTGCCGGAACGCAGCGTGCCGGCCTCGGTTACACCTATGTGAAACGGGTAGTCGACCTGAGCCGCTAAAAGACGGTAAGCGTCAACCATTAACGGCACATTTGACGACTTCAAAGATATTTTTATATTAAAGAAGTTCAATTTCTCCAGTATGTCAATATGGCGCAGGGCGCTTTCGGCCATAGCCCCGGCCGTGATCCCCCCATATCGTTCAAGCACCTCTTTTTCAAGAGAGCCTGTGTTGACCCCGATACGGATGGGTATGCCCTTCTCTGATGCCGCCTTTACTACTTCTTCCACCTTATCCCTGCCGCCGATATTGCCTGGGTTGATCCTGAGACCAGCCACTCCGGCCTTAATCGCTTCCAGGGCTAAACGGTAATCAAAGTGAATGTCGGCGACCAGCGGAATGCTTGCTTCCTTAAGGATTGCGGGCAGGGCAGCCGCGGCCTCCCGGTCGGGAACAGCCGCCCGGATTATTTCACAGCCATCCAGCGCCAGCTGCTTGATCTGCTCTATTGTCGCCGCAGCGTCTCTGGTGTCGGTCTTGGTCATAGACTGTACGCTGACAGGCGCGCCACCGCCCACCTGAACTTTTCCGATCAAAACCGGCCGTGTTTCTCTACGAGCCATAGCCTCAAACCCCTCATATTAGTCGTGAGACGTGGGACGTGAGATCCTGGCATTCCTCACAGGTCATTAGAACCTCTTCCCTATTATGTACGTCAAGTCCCTCGCACCAAATGTAGGTCTGGGTTTATCCGGACAATTGTTCGAATAAATCCGAACCTACATCTTCTCAGTCCCAAGTCTCATTTCTCACGTCTCACGTCTCACGTCTCAAGTCCCATATCCCACGTCTCACTGTATTCCTGAGCCTTTATTAAGCATAAATATTTGCAGGATGTCGTTATAGGTAATGATTACCATCAGCAGCAGCAGCAACCCGAAACCCACCAGGTGGATAAAATTTTCCCTGACCGGGTCAACCGGGCGTCCTCTGAGCTTTTCCCACACCAGGAAAAGGATGCGGCTGCCGTCCAGGGCAGGTATGGGGAAAAGGTTAAACAGCCCCAGGTTTATACTTAGAATAGCAGCCATCTGCAATAGCATGAAAAAGCCTAGATGCGCGGCTTTGCCTATCTCGGCGACCACCCTGACCGGACCGCCCAGTTCCGGGGGGGCCGCACCAAAAATCATCTTGGAGATAAAGTCCATGATTGTGATCGTAATGTTTACTGTCCATTCCGCGCCCAGGGCAAGAGCTTTTAATGGACCGACTCTGACATATTCCTCCATTGGGTAGATACCTATCTTACCAAGCCCTTGTTCATTTCTGGCTGTTTTCACAGTAAGCTGCGATTCCGTGTTATCTCTGATTATATTAACCGTTATCTCCTGGTCCGGCCTGGCACCGATGGAAGCCACTAATTCATCCCATTTGTCAATTTTCTGGCCGTCTACCGCCACAATTCTGTCACCCGCCATAATACCGGCTTCTTGCGCGGGATTGCCGGCGATTACACCCCCTACTCCGCTTAAGGCAGAGGGAACGGGCTCACCCTGAAAGGAGAAAAACACCGCCAACAATAACACAGCTAAGAAAAAATTCATTAATGGGCCAGCAAAAATCACAGACATGCGCTGCCAGACGGATTTCTTATTGAAAACCCGGTCCTGATCCAATATGTCTATTTCTTCATTTGGCTCCATCCCGGCCATGCGAACAAAACCGCCCAATGGCAGAAGGCGTAGGTTGTAAGATGTATCTCCCCCGGGGAAAGACAGAAGTTTTGGGCCGAACCCCAGACTAAACTCGTACACCTTAATTCCTACCAGCTTAGCTATCATAAAATGACCAAGTTCGTGAAAAAATATCAATAAACCAAATACAAAAATGGAAGCGACAGCAGTCAACATTTAACGCACCTCTGTTTAACTCAGATTAAATCTTTCGATTTGTTTTTTCGCCAATTCCCTGGCCCAGTTATCGGCGGCCATAATTTCAGCCAGATCCGGCCTGTTCACATGTTCGTGTTTTTCCATAACACTCTCTACAATAAATGGAATGTTTCTAAAAGAAAGAGTTCCCCCGAGAAATGATTCCACAGCCACTTCATTGGCGGCGTTCAGCACCGCCGGCATCGTGCCGCCTGCCCTGCCCGCCTCGTACGCCAGCCGTAGGGAGGGAAACCTTTCAAGGTCCGGCGGTTCAAAGGTCAGTCCCTGCAAATCGGTGAATTTAAGCCTGGGGACTGCTCCGGGCACGCGTTCCGGATAGGTCAGGGCATACTGTATGGGGAGACGCATATCAGGCATCCCCAGCTGTGCTATGACAGAACCGTCCAGAAACTCAACTGCTGAATGAATAATACTTTGAGGGTGAACCAAAACTTCTATCTTAGAATAGTTTACCCCGAACAACCACTTTGCTTCAATAACTTCCAGCCCTTTATTCATTAATGTGGCCGAATCAATCGTTACTTTATTCCCCATATTCCAGTTGGGATGACACAAAGCCCTGTCAGCTGTTACTCCTTCCAGTTCTTTTATGCCCAATTGCCGGAAAGGGCCGCCTGACGCGGTAAGTATTATTTTCTCCACCTGGTCTGAACTGCGGCCATATAGACATTGCCAGACAGCTGAATGTTCGCTGTCAACCGGTAAAATGCCTGTTTTGTGCCTGGCTGACAATTCCATTACCAGATGACCGGCGGCAACAAGAGTTTCCTTATTGGCCAGGGCAATATCCTTCCCGGCGCTGATAGCGGCAATGGTTGGGTAAATCCCAGCGGCTCCGGTTACAGCCACGACTACCAGGTCGGCTTCGGGCAGGGAAGCCAGTGTCTCCAAGCCTTCTCTGCCCTGATAGAGTTCGGGAATTTTATCGGATCCCAGTTCATTTTTTAAACTTGTCAGTTCTGTCTCCCCGGACACGGCAGCGGCCAGCGGCCTAAACTCCCTGATCTGCCCGGCCAGAAGACGCCAATTATGGCCTGCGCCCAGACCAACCACTTTAAATTTTCCAGGCAGGCTCCTGACCACATCCAGTGTCTGCCTGCCAATTGAACCAGTGCTCCCTAATATAGCAATTCTTTTCATTTTCAGCTCCATAAATAATCTTGGACCAACTATTTTTCTTTTCATCTTCTTGGAAACAGTACCCCCGCTTTGTAGAGAGATTGAATGGCTATTAAAAGGATAGGTCCTAAAAATAAGCCAGTCAGTCCAATGGTTTTTAAACCGGCATACATTGCCAAAAGTGTAGCCAGGGGATGCAGTCCGAGATTGGCGGACACGATCTTTGTCTCCAAAAGCTGCCTGACCAGGAGCACAAGCAAGTAAAGGACTGTCAATTTTATCCCAAAACCGGTTGCTCCGGTTGCAAAGGACCAGATCAACCAGGGAACAAAAATTGTGGCTGGTCCCAGAACAGGAATCAAGTCGAAAAATCCAACCGAAAGTCCCATGATCAAGGCATAATCAGCGCCAATCATATACAGGCCTGTAACACTTAATATAGTTGTTATAGATACCAGCAGGGCCTGGGCTTTAAGGTATGCCGTAAAGGCAGCTGCAACGTCACGGGTCACGGTAACTGTTTTTTCACCCCAGGAGGCGGGCAGCAGACGAAGTATGAACTCTGCAATCAGCCGCCTGTCACGTGCCAAAAAGTAGGTAGCTAATAAACTCACCAGCAATACCGCAATAGTGCCGGGCACCATAGAAATCAACAGCAGCAGTGAATTGGCGGCTCTACTGAGCAAGCCCTGCAGGCTAGCGGCCAGATTGGTTATGTTTTGTTCTATGGATGAGCTCACATTGGGGGGCAGGGTAACATAAAAAGCAGTTGCTCTTTCAATCAAGCCCTGAAAGTATACTTTCAATTCCACAGTCAATACCGGCAGTGTAATAGAAAGCTGTATAAGTTCGGAAATGAGCTGTAAAATGATAACTGACAGAATCACTGATATACCGCCAAAAACAACCAGCATAGCAGTGAGAGTCGCTATTCCGCGGGACATTTTCGCTTTTTTTTGCATGAATCTGATGCCTGGTTCCATGAAGAAACTTATAATCAAAGCGATAATAAATGGAATCAGGATTGGCAAAACATATTTAAATGCTGCTCCAGCCAGCAATATTGCTATAGCAGCGTATATAATCAAAATTAAGGTTCTGGGCACCCTTTAAGTCACCTCAGCTTTTTATAAATAACAAAACATAGTAGTAAACCAGGGGAGCGGTAAAAAGAGTGCTGTCAATACGATCAAGAATTCCGCCATGACCCGGTATCAAGGTGCTGGAGTCTTTTACACCAGCCTGCCGCTTAAAGGCCGATTCCAACAAGTCTCCCACTTCTGCCGCGGCGCCAAGTATTAACCCCAATATCAATAACTCGGTTAATGGGAGAAATGGATATATGCGTGAAAATATACAACCAATTAAACCGCTGCCCAGGAGACCGCCGACGGCCCCTTCCAGTGTTTTCTTAGGGCTTAATACCGGCGCTAATCGCCTTTTCCCAAAAGTCTTTCCAACAAAATAGGCGGTTGTATCACAGGCCCAGGTTGCTGCAAGTGTAAATATCAGCCAGATCCAACCGTCAGGCATCATCCTTAACAGGTAAAAATAGTTAAGCAAACCAACATACATTGTGCCCATTAAGGTGCCGGCGCTGTCAAGCAAAGTATAGCGCGGGTAGAGGGCCACCGTAGCAAGAAGGTGCATGAATAATATTATTGTAATCGTTGGGCCTGGGTAGCCATCGCTATAAAGGTATGCGCCACCTGTTAAGATTAGGCCCCCCGCCACGGCAAGCCACAGAGATGGTTTTAAGCCCAATTTATTGAGCATCCCGGTCATTTCCCTGAGCCCAAGGACTATGATCAGCCCCGTCATAAGGATTAATGGAATTCCCCCGAACCATACCGCCAAAATTACCAGGGGGATACCGGCCAGGGCGCTTATTATCCTTTGCGATAGCACGCTTTCACCAACCCATCAGGTTGTTCTGCCACTTTTTAAACCCCCAAAACGTCTCTCCCGCCTTTGGTATTCAACTATGGCCTCAAGTAAATGCACCCGGCGGAAGTCGGGCCACAGCACGTTAGTAAGCCAAAACTCCGTATACGCCAACTGCCAGAGTAAAAAATTACTGATTCTAAAATCCCCGGAAGGCCTGATTAACAGATCCGGATCAGGCTGTCCGGCCGTGTAAAGATGATTTGAAATTAAATTGTCGTCAATTTGTTCTATGTTATAAGTTCCTTCTTTTACCTTTGCAGCTATAGCTCTGACAGCGTCTGTAATTTCTGTTCTGCCGCCGTAATTGAAGGCAATGTTTAAGACAAGGCCCTGACTGGTTCGACTGCGTTCCGCTGCCATACTCAGAGCTTCCAGAGATGAAACAGGTAAATCCTGCAATCTGCCGATAGGGTTTATTCTTACTCCGTTTTTACATAGTTCTTCAATCTCATTATTAAGATATTCCACCAGTAAATCCATCAAGACATTTACTTCTTCCTGAGGCCTTTTCCAATTCTCAGTTGAAAAGGCATATACGGTAAGCACCTTGATTTTTAACTCAGAGCATGCTTTAACAATATCCCTCAGCGATTCCACACCTGCCCGGTGGCCAAAAACTCTGGGCAGACCACGCCGGTTGGCCCAGCGGCCGTTGCCGTCCATAATAATCGCAACATGACCGGGCAGCCTGCTGTAGTCGATTTTCTTTATTAGTTTATCGATTTCTGTACCATTGTTCTCTTTTGACTCTCTCTGACGCCAGAAACCGGCAATTCTATTAAACATTATGTTAACCACCTGTGGCCGTCCGAACCAGTAGTTTAAGCGAAAAATCCGCAGCCACAGGCGCTGCAGATGGACTTTGGGGACAGCCTTAGTTCATATAAACAACCCCCTCTATGTGAGGGGGTTTTAGTACTATTCTTCAATGATTGCTCCTGTGGGACAAGCATCAACACAGGCGCCGCACTCCGCACATTTATCTTGATCGATTACATAGATGTCACCTTCAGCAATTGCATCGCTTGGGCAGGATTCCATACAAGTTCCGCATGCCACGCACTCATCAGTAATTTTGTATGCCAAATTATCCACCTCCTCTCCCTCTATCTTCAAACACTACAGTTACCACCCCTCTATATCTGGATACCTTGTCAAAGCGAACTACCCTCGGCACACCTTCCCGTTTCGCTTTAACAGGCCGGGTGATCGTGATCTGAACCTCATACCCTAGATCTTGACATATTTCCAGCGCTTTGTCCAGGGGAAATCCAATTATGTCAGGCAGCTCAGCCATTATTATACCTGCATAATCTCTTGTTCTTTAGTGGCTAACAGATTATCAATTTCCTTGATGATCCGGTCGGTCAGCTTCTGCACTTCATCCTGGTTACGCTTAAGCTCGTCCTCTGAGATCTTTCCGTCCTTTTGGTAAGCTTTAAGATGCTCGTTAGTATCGCGGCGCACATTTCGCACCGCAACCCTGCCCTCTTCAGCTTTTTTCTTGATCACTTTCATTAAGTCCGCCCGTCTTTCCTGGGTAAGTTGGGGTACAGCCAGCCTTATAACCGTACCGTCGCTGGCGGGGTTAATCCCCAGGTCGGATTTTAAAATTGCCCGCTCTATCTCGGGCAGGGATGTTTTATCCCATGGTTGGACAACCAGAAGTCTGGCCTCCGGCACAGTGATATTGGCAAGTTGGTTAACAGGTGTCGGAGTGCCGTAGTAATTCACTTGAATTTTGTCAAGCAGCGCGGGAGTTGCCCTGCCTGCACGCATAGAGGCAAATTCCTTCTTAACCACGTCGATGGTTTTTCTCATGTTGCCTTCAGCGTCTTTAATGATTTCCTTTGCCATTTAACTCACCTCCGATATATGTTCCGATTTTTTCGCCGAAAATGGCCTTCTTTATATTGCCTTCTTCATTTAAATCGAAAACAATCAGTGGTATTTTATTATCCATACACAGTGAGGCAGCGGTTGAGTCCATAACACCCAGGCCTCTGCTGATCATCTCTATGTAAGTAAGTTCCTTAAACTTTTTGGCGTCCGGGTTTATCAGCGGGTCGCAGTCATAAACCCCGTCCACTCTTTTAGCCATCAGAATAACCTGCGCCTCTATCTCAGCAGCTCGCAGGGCAGCTGTGGTGTCAGTGGAAAAATAAGGATTACCTGTTCCCCCGGCAAGTATCACTACCCTGCCCTTTTCCATATGCCTGATAGCACGGCGCCTGATATAAGGTTCTGCAACTTCTCTCATTTCTATAGCTGTCATTGTACGGGGATCCATATCATGTTTTTGCAGAGCGTCGTGCAGGGCCAGGGAATTCATAACCGTAGCCAGCATACCCATATAGTCTGCTGTGGCCCGGTCCATTCCTTTGGCGCTTCCGGCGACTCCACGCCAGATGTTTCCCCCGCCGACCACAATGGCTAGTTCCACCCCATCGTCCGCCACTTCCTTGATCTGCCTGGCGATGGTATTAACAACATCAGGATCAATCCCATAGCCCAGGGAGCCAGCCAGAGCCTCACCGCTCAACTTCAATACAACACGACTATACGCTGGAGCTACCATACAGGCTAAAACCTCCTGTCTCCCCAGAATAAATTCTACAACTTTACCCGAAATCCCTTTTGGAAAAAATTTTATTTACATGTATTTCGGGTCATTGCTTCTACCTCAGCCGCGAGATCAGACTGTTTTCTTTGAATGCCTTCACCCAGCTCAAATCTGGCAAAACGCCTGATATTTATATTCTCACCGATTTTGGCTATTTTTTCTGTAATCAGCTGCTGGACAGTCATGTTTGTGTCTTTGATAAACGGTTGTTCCAAAAGACACATTTCTTTATAATATTTTTCAATGCGTCCTTCAACCATCTTATCAACAATCTTGGCAGGTTTGCCCTCATTCAGAGCCTGTGCCCGCAAAATCTCTTTTTCTTTTTCAAGATCTTCAGAGGGAACCTCTTCCCGTCTTACAAATTCCGGCTTGGCTGCGGCGACCTGCATGGCAATGTCCCTGACCAGGCCTCTGAACTCATCGGTTTTGGCCACGAAATCAGTTTCGCAATTGACTTCTACAAGAACCCCAATTTTCCCCACGCCGTGTATATACGATTCAACTACACCCTCCGCCGCTATTCTTCCAGCTTTTTTAGCTGCGGCGGCCAGACCTTTTTCCCTTAGATATACGACGGCTTTTTCAATATCACCACCTGTTTCGGAGAGGGCTTTTTTACAATCCATCATTCCGGCCCCGGTCCGTTCACGCAGCTCTTTAACTAAACCCGCAGATATCGACATGTTTTCTCATCCTCCTCTACACAAACCAAATTGTCCCTATGCATGGTATTATAACCATATTTCCACAAGAGATGTCTAATAATATTACAGAAAAACAAAAAGTTAGTACTGCTGCGTTTCAATAAAGGGCAGAAAAAAAGGCAGGGGTTACTAAAATTATTGGCCCCCGCCTTCCTGTTATTCAGCGAGTTGTTCACCCTGTTTCCCTTCCAGGACTGCTTCGGCCATTTTGCCGGTAAGGAGACGAACAGCTCTTATTGCGTCATCGTTGCCAGGTATCACATAGTCTATCTCATCGGGGTCACAATTTGTATCCACAATGGCTACAATGGGGATACCCAGTTTACGTGCCTCGGCAACAGCAATCCGCTCTTTGCGGGGGTCTATTACGAACAAAGCCCCCGGCAACCGGCGCATTTCCTTAATACCGCCTAAAAACTTTTGCAGCTTTTCTTTTTCATGCATTAATTCAGCTACTTCTTTTTTAGGCAATACCTCCAGGGTACCGTTTATCTCCATTTTCTCCAACTCTTGAAGACGGTCTATTCTGCGTCTAATTGTCTGGAAATTGGTAAGCATTCCGCCAAGCCAGCGCTGGTTAACAAAAAACATACTGCAGCGTTCAGCTTCTTCTCTCACTGCTTCCTGAGCCTGTTTCTTGGTGCCGACAAAAAGAATGGTTTCTCCCTCAAAAGAAAGTTGTTTTACAAAATTGTAGGCTTCTTCTACCTTCTTAACCGTTTTTTGCAGGTCAATGATATAGATGCCGTTGCGGTCCGTAAAAATAAAGGGGGCCATCTTAGGATTCCAGCGGCGGGTTTGGTGCCCGAAATGAACTCCTGCTTCCAGAAGTTGTTTCATTGATATGACTGCCACTTTTATTACACCTCCTCCCCCAGCGGTTTTGTCCCTCCGTCTCCTTCATCCCCTGCAAGGCCCATGAAAGGGCACCCTTGTAAAGATCCAGAAACGTGTGTAATTCGCACCAATTGGTATTTTACCATATAGAAAACCCCGGTGCAAGCCGGGGTTTAAAATTAGCTCAAATTGTCATGGTTAGTGCTGCTTAAGTCTTTCAAGTTCACGTATCAGCCGGTCATTAAGTACCCGAATAAATGTACCTTTCATGCCCAGGGACTTGGACTCAATAACCCCGGCACTCTCAAATTTGCGCAGGGCATTCACTATCACCGACCTGGTGATACCGACACGGTCGGCAATTTTGCTGGCAACCAGAAGCCCCTCTTCGCCTTCCAACTGTCCGAAAATGTGCTGTACCGCGTCAAGTTCGGAATATGAAAGAGTACCCAGCGCTATCTGAACTGCCGCAAGCTTACGCGCATCTTCCTCTATCTTATCAGCCTTGGCTCGCAGTATCTCCATACCGACAACTGTGGCTCCATATTCAGCCAGGATAAGATCTTCGTCATTAAAGTAATTATCAAACCTGCCCAGGATCAGGGTGCCGAGGCGCGAACCGGCGCCGACAATAGGTATGATAGTGGTTATCTTATTATTATACAAACAGCGCTTCTCAACGAAAACACAGGCGTTTTTAGTCTGGCAGAAGTTCGCGTGAGTTTTATTGATCCTCATTAAATTCTCGCTGTAGTCTTCTGGAAACCCACCTGTGCCCTCAACAATATCCTTCATAATTTCGCAGGTCCAGCCCTTTAAGTAAGCGTAACCCAGAACTTTACCGTCCTGGTCAAGGATATAACTACTGGCTCCTATATTCTCGCTCAAAACATTGGCGACCTCATTAAAATCAACTGTATGACCGGCTGACTTTTGAAGCAGCTTGTTTATGTCTCGAGTTTTTTCCAGCAATACCCTCATTCTGTCCCTTCTTCCTTTACAGAATGTATCGGCTTAAATCCTCATTCTTTACTAATTCGCCTAGTTTTTCGACAACATTTTCCTTGCTGATTTCAATTTCTTTTCCTGAGAGTTCCGGCGCCTCGAATGATATATCTTCTAATAACTTTTCTAAAATAGTGTGCAAGCGCCTAGCACCTATGTTCTCCGTTTGCTCATTAACAGTATAAGCGATATCCGCAATTTCCACAAGCGAATTTTGCGAAAATTTAACTATCACGCCTTCTGCGGCAAGCAGTTCAGTATACTGCTTAATCAGGGCGTTTCTGGGCTCAGTCAAAATTTGTTGAAAATCTTCACGGGTAAGGCTTTCCAGTTCGACACGGATCGGGAAGCGACCCTGGAGTTCGGGAATCAAGTCGGATGGTTTTGAAGTGTGAAACGCACCCGCGGCGATAAACAAAACATGGTCGGTTTTAACCGGTCCGTATTTTGTCATAACCGTAGAGCCTTCTACAATGGGCAGGATATCCCGCTGAACTCCTCCCCTTGAAACATCAGGGCCGTAACCCTCCCGCCCGGCGATTTTGTCTATCTCATCAAGAAACACGATACCATCTTCCTCAGCCCTTTTAACTGCAGCCGAAGTTACTTCATCCATATCGATCAGTTTTTGAGCTTCCTGCTGGGTCAGGATCGTGCGCCCTTCTTTTACGGTTACCTTGCGCTTGCGTTTTTTCTTTGGCAAAAAACCGCCGAGCATGTCTTGCAAATTAACCCCCATTTCCTCCATGCCTGAACCGGTAAACACTTCAAGCATGGGGGGCTTGCTGTCCTCAACCTCAATTTCTATAAATTCGTTTTCCAATTCACCTCTCGCCAGTTTCTCACTGAGGATTTCCCGTTCAAATTGAACTCTTTTCACCCTCTGATCCTGGTGTGTGTCGGTTTGCTCGGTTGGTTTGGCTGTACCGAACAGCATCTCCAGAGGATTGCGCGAGGGTGCTTCCTGTACAGGGTAAGGCGCCAGGAGCTCCACAAGTTTTTCGTTGGCCTGCTTTTCAGCCCTGTCCAGTACAATTGCCAGTCTTTCCTGCTTAACCATCCGTATAGATGTTTCAACCAGGTCTCGCACCATACTCTCAACGTCCCTGCCCACATAGCCGACCTCAGTAAACTTGGTGGCTTCAACTTTTATAAAGGGCGCTTTTACCAGCCTGGCGAGCCGTCTTGCTATTTCTGTCTTGCCTACCCCCGTGGGCCCGATCATTAAAATGTTTTTCGGGATTACCTCATCCCTGAAGTCCTCGCTTAGCAGTTTGCGGCGGTAGCGATTGCGTAAAGCTACGGCCACAGCCTTCTTGGCCTTTTTTTGCCCCACTATATATATGTCCAGTTCCTCGACAATCCGGCGCGGTGTCAAATCTTTCACTATTCTTAGCCTCCATGCATCTAGATTGAGAATTCTATAATTCTTCTACTATTATATTCTCATTGGTGTAAACACAGATATCGGCGGCAATGGTCAGGGCTTCGCGGGCAATATCCCCGGCGCCCATTCCTGTGTGTTTGGCTAGTGCCCGCGCAGCGGCAAGGGCATAAGGGCCACCTGAACCAATGGCGGCTATCCCGTCGTCCGGTTCGATAACCTCTCCGCCACCTGATATTATTAGTAAATCGTCTTTACTGGCCACGATCAATAGAGCTTCCAGCCGTCTTAATATTTTATCGGTACGCCACTCCTTGGCCAGCTCAACCGCGGCTCGCTGCAGATTACCATGGTATTCTTCCAGCTTGCCCTCAAACTTATCAAACAGAGTAAAAGCGTCAGCTACTGAACCGGCAAAACCGGCGACCACCTTATCCTTATAGAGACGCCTTATTTTTTTCGCTCCTTTTTTTATAATCGTGTTCTGCCCGAAAGTAACCTGCCCGTCACCTGCAACGGCAACCCTGCTATCTCTTTTTACGGCGACAATTGTTGTAGCGTGAAACATTTTATTCCCCTTTCTTCGATAGGCGCTGTGTTAGTTTACTCCTGTGCCCGCGGATGTGCCTTCCTGTATACCTGCTTCAGCCTTTCACCTGTCACATGGGTATAGATCTGGGTGCTGGAAAGACTGGCATGTCCCAGGAGTTCCTGAACAGAACGGAGATCAGCCCCGGCGTTTAAAAGATGCGTCGCAAACGAATGGCGCAGGGTATGAGGGCTGACTTTTTTGTCCAGGCTTACCTTATCTATATATTTATTTATGATCTTCCTGATGCCGCGACTGGAGAGCCTCTCTCCCCAACGGTTAAGAAAGACAGCGTTATTAACCTTTTTAACGGTGGCGTTGGCCATAAGCCTGGGTCGCGCCTGGGCCAAATATTCGCGCAGCGCGCCAACGGCCTGCGAACCTATAGGAACGAGCCTTTCCCTGGCCCTTTTCCCCATCACCCTCACATATCCCGAGCCAAGATCCAGATCCCACAGGTCAAGCAATACCAGCTCGTTTACTCTCAAGCCACCAGCGTACAATGTTTCCAGCAGGGCCCGGTCACGCCTGCCCAGGGGATGACACAGGTCGGGCGACTCTACCAGAAGTTTTGCTTCCCCTTCGTACAGAAAGCGCGGCAGCCTCTTTTCAAGCTTCGGGCTCATGACTTTAGCCATCGGGTTCTCTTCAACAAGGTTTTCCCTGAACAGGTAACGATAAAACGAGCGCCAGGCCGCAAGCCGCCTGGCTATAGTAGTGCGGGCAAGTCCCGCTTCCCGCAGGGAGGCCAGGTAATGACGAAATTTAAGATGATCTATTTCCACCGGCGCAACCGACTGATCTTCTTTTTTTAAAAGGGATGAAAAAAAATCCAGACCATGAAAGAGGTCTTTCTGGTAACTGTCTATGGTCCTGGGGGAAGCATTCTTTTCCACCTTGAGATACACTAAAAAATTATCTATATGTCCGTACATCATTACAATCCTTTTTGAGACAAGGGGACGGCTCTACGTGCTGACGTTACATAGAATTTCCTTGAACTACTCGATTTTATCTAGAGCTCAGTGCCCAATCAGCCTGTACCGCTCTTTTTTATCCATTGTGTTCAAATCCACCGGTGGGAAAATTCCGAAGTTAATGTTCATCGGCTGAAAACGTGCAGGGTCAGCTGTTGTTATATAATGTGCCAGGGAACCGTGGGCGGTTTCTCTGGGGAAGGCCAGAGGCTTCTGACCCATTACAAGCCGGGCAGCGTTAATGCCCGCCACCAGTCCGGAAGCGGCGGATTCAACATAACCCTCTACCCCTGTGATTTGACCGGCAAAAAACAACGTCTCGCGTTTCTTGCTCTGAAAAGAAAGATCTAAAAGAACAGGCGAGTTAATATATGTATTTCTGTGCATTACACCGAGACGGGCCAACTCCGCGTTTTCCAGGCCGGGGATAAGGTGAAAGACCCGCCTCTGCTCATCCCATTTCAAACTGGTCTGAAACCCCACCAGGTTGTACATGGTACCTTCATTATTTTCTTGTCTCAACTGTACCACAGCATAGGGCCGCTTGCCCGTGCGCGGGTCAACCAGTCCTACCGGTTTCATGGGACCAAACAGCAGGGTTTCTTTCCCCCTTGCGGCAATAGCCTCCACAGGCATGCACCCTTCAAAGTGCAATTCCCGCTCAAAGCTTTTACGCGGCGCTTTTTCCGCTTTAACCAGAGCTTCGTAGAAGCGCTCATACTCTTCTTGGTCAAACGGGCAGTTCAGGTAGGCATCGTCACCTTTCCCGTAGCGTGAAGAGCGGAAAACTTTATTCATGTTTATTGAATCAGCCAGTACAATTGGCGCCACCGCGTCATAAAAGTAAAAGTATTCTTCACCGGTAAAATGACCGATCGCTTCTGACAGGGCGTTTGAGGTCAGCGGGCCGGTGGCTATGATCAGGACTTCGCCCTCAGGCAGTTCAACTGCCTCCTCCCGGATTACTTCCACCAAAGGATGGTTGTGCAGTTTTCCAGTTACACACCGTGCAAAAAGACTCCTGTCAACGGCAAGGGCGCCGCCGGCAGGCACCCTGGTCTCATCGGCGCAGGCCATGATCAGTGAGCCGAGACGCCTCATTTCTTCTTTTAATAACCCTACCGCGTTTTCCAAAGCGGCAGCGCGCAGGGAGTTGCTGCAAACCAGCTCAGCAAAGTCACCGCCCGCATGGGCGGGCGTCAGCTTTTTCGGCCGCATCTCTATCAGCTTTACCCTGACACCTCTAATGACAGCCTGCCAGGCAGCCTCTGAGCCAGCCAGCCCTGCACCGACAATGGTAACTGTGGTGGGATGTGGGACGTGAGACGCGACATACCCTTGTATTCCTTTGAGGTCTTGATTATCTTTACTATCTGTCATATCTATTTTTAGACTCACACCCTAATTGAATTTTCTTTATATTAATACATTAATATAAAAACATTAAAAACACCTTAGTCTTTTGTGCTAAATCATACGTCAAAATTGTAGGTTCGGATTTATCCGAACACTCCAGTGGGGACATTCCTTCACACGGATAACTACTAGTTTCACAGACTAACGACTACCATAAGTGAGTTCTCTTTTCGTTAGTATGCTGCCCTGATGGTGTGTCCCCTGACCTTAGCCGACTAAAGTCGCACCTACGATTTCAGTCGTCGGTTATCAGACGACGGTACATTCTGAATTCCTCTTTTAGGTCTTTCGACACTAAAGACCATCATTCATTTTCACGTCCCACGTCCCATTTCTCACGTCTCAATTTCACGTCACTTTAGCTGCTGCTTTTTTGGGAACGTCAGCTTTCTTGCGCGGAGACTTTTTCTCCGGGGTTATTTTATGGCTGCAGTTTTGATTAACACACTTGAGCGATGCGGCTTTTCCAGCGCCCTTCTTTTCCACCATCAAATCTCCGCACTCAGGGCATTTGACCTTGGAAGGCTGGTCCCAGGTAACAAAATCACATTCGGGAAAGCGGCTGCAGCCAAAGAATTTCCTGCCTTTTTTGCTGCGCCGGGCTACCAGGTCACCTTCGCAGCGCGGGCATTTTACACCAATTGGTTCTAAAAGCGGCCTGGTGCTGCGGCACTCCGGAAAACCAGGACAGGCTAAGAACTTGCCAAATCGGCCCAGCTTGATTACCATATTGCGGCCGCACTGGTCGCAGATCTCTTCAGTAACTTCATCAGCAACCTGAACGTGGCCTATTTCCTCTTCCGCTTTTTCCAGGGTTGAGCTAAAAGGCCCATAAAAGTCACCCAGCACCTTTACCCAGTCCAGATCCCCTTCTTCAATCTCATCCAGCTTTTCCTCCATACCTGCTGTAAATTCAACGTCAATCACATCATGAAAATGGTTTTTCAAAAGACTAACCACGATGTCGCCCAGTTCGGTAGGGTAAAACTGTTTGCTTTCCCTGACCACATAACCCCGCTTGATGATTGTTTCAACAATCGGAGCGTAGGTGCTGGGCCTGCCGATGCCCTTTTCCTCCAGGGTTTTTACAAGTGTAGCCTCGGTGTAGCGGGGCGGCGGCTGAGTAAAGTTCTGTTTGGGTGTGAGCGAGCGGGCTTCTACATCTTCCCCTTCTTTTAACTCGGGCAGAAGTCTCTCTTCATCTTTTTCCCCGTTGTCCATGCTTTCTGTGTACACCTTCATAAACCCCGGGAACTTAATTACCGAACCGGTCGCGCGGAAAACATAGTTATTCGCGCTTATATCAACACTGGTTGTGTCAAATACAGCCGGGCTCATCTGGCTGGCCAGAAAACGTGACCAGATCAACTTGTATAACTTATATTGATCATTGGTTAAATATCCTTTGACCTGATCCGGTTCCCGGGAAATCGAAGTCGGCCTGATGGCCTCGTGAGCATCCTGAATTCTCTTCTTACCGCTGTTTTGAGCCACTTCCCGGCCAACATAAGGGGCGCCGAAGCGCTCGCCTATATACCTGGCAGTCTCCTCCCTGGCTGTTGCGGACACCCTCGTGGAGTCAGTCCGGATATAAGTTACCAGGCCGGATGTCCCTTCTTTACCCAGGTCAAGTCCTTCGTACAACTGCTGCGCCACCATCATAGTCTTGCGCGCGGTAAAATTCAGCTTTCTGTAAGCTTCCTGCTGCATAGTGCTGGTTATAAAAGGCGGGGCCGCCCGGCGGCTCTTCTCCTTTCTGACAACCTTGGTTACCTTGTAGTGGGCGCCCTTAAGGTTGTCCAGCACCTCCCGCATCGTCTGTTCATTATTGATATCAATTTTTTTGTCCTTGTGTTTGATCAGTTTTCCTTCAAAAGGTGTGTGTCCAGTCTTTACAAACAAACCGCTAAGAGTCCAGTACTCCTCCGGCTCAAAAGATTGTATCTCCGCCTCACGGTCACAGATAAGCCGTACCGCTACCGACTGCACCCGGCCGGCGCTTAAACCTTTTTTTACCTTGCGCCAGAGAAGGGGGCTGAGGTTATATCCCACCAAACGGTCCAAAATACGTCTTGCCTGCTGGGCATTAACCCGGTTAAAATCGATCAGCCTGGGCGACCGGGCCGCTTTCTGAATAGCCTGTTTGGTGATTTCGTTGAATTCAATGCGGCAAGGCTGATCATCGGATATCTCTAGTAGATTTTGCAGGTGCCAGGCTATCGCTTCCCCCTCGCGGTCAGGGTCGGAAGCTATCAGCACATGGTCGGCCTTTTTTACCGCTGTTTTCAAGTCTTTGATGGTATCACCCTTGCCACGTATGGTTATGTACTTTGGTTTAAACCCATCTTTCACATCCACCCCGAACTGGCTCTTCGGCAGATCCCTGACGTGGCCCATAGATGCCTTAACCATGTATTTTTTCCCGAGGAATTTACTGATTGTTTTCGCTTTAGCAGGTGATTCAACTATAACAAGTGTTCTTGACAAAAAATCCACACCTCATTTTTTCGCCTGGCTTATATTGCCATTTTATTATGCAACTTTTTTTAAAATCTATCCCCAATCTATACCTGGGCAAGTTTTTTAGAAAACACCGCGCCCGGTCCTGATATAGAACCTGCCGGGCATCTGTTTGGCCAAACCCTTTATTTCCAGGTACATCAAGGCGGCCATAGCCTTTTGAGGCAGCAGTCCCGACCTGCCTATTAACTCATCTAAAGAAACCGGTTCCAGTGAAAGCAGACTGTACAGCGCTTCTTCCTCGCCGCTCATTTTAAGACCTGCCTGGCCTGCTTCCGTAATAGGGAAAATTTTTTCCAACCCCAATTCATCTATAATATCACCGGCGCCTTCCACCAGTCTAGCACCCTGTTTGATCAGCCGGTGCGGCCCACGGGTCAAAGGGTTGACCACATTACCCGGTACAGCCATGACATCGCGTCCCTGTTCCAGGGCGAAGTCGGCGGTGATCAGGGCTCCGCTCTTTTCGGCTGCTTCCACCACTACGGTTCCCTGTGTCAACCCACTGATAATCCTGTTGCGCACAGGAAAATGCCAGGGCTCGGGTACAGTCCCGGGTGGGAATTCACTGACCACGGCCCCGTTATTTATAATCTTCTCCATCAGCCGGAAATTTTCTCTCGGGTATACCACATCGGGGCCGCAGCCCAGCACGGCTATGGTTCTGCCGCCTTCCCCCAGCGCCCCTTTATGCCCTGCGGTATCAATACCCCTGGCCATGCCGCTGACCACTGTTATCCCGACCGCCGCCAGATCCTTGGCCAGCTTTTCGGCAACCGCCAGGCCGTATGGAGACGGTTTGCGGGAGCCGACAACAGCCACAGCCAGCTTATCAGTTGATTTAAAACTGCCGCGCACGAAAATCACCGGCGGCGGGTCAAAAATCTGGAGGAGATTTTCCGGATAGGCTGGATCAGTGTGACAAACAAAAGATATGCCTATTGACTCAAGCTTAGCGGCTACCTGGCCGGGATCCAAACCGGACCTGCGCCGCGCCAGGCCTTCCGGTCCTTCGTCGCCAATGCCGGGAGCGCCGGACAACTGTTTAACAGTGGCTTCCCAGGCGGCCCGAGGTGATCTGAAATGCCTTACCAGCGACCATAACCTTGAACCGGAACCGGGCAATAAACATTGCCACCCCAGCCAGTATATGCGACTATCCAAAATATTTACTCCCTTTGAGTTTACTTTTAATCCCCTTCTTTTCGGGGCCAAAGTAATATCTTCCTGCATACTGGCAAAATTTTCTTTTTAATTGTCTTTTATTATTTCGTCTAAAGACTGCCTGGTATTTAGTATTTCTAAGTAAATATCTCCCACAGATTTTAGACGTTGAAAGATCGTGTCCATGGTAAATTGACCGGGCCTGATCTTCCCCTCTTCAACTTCCTCCCAGCTTAGGGGGGTTGAGACCGGAGCACCGGGCAGGGGACGCAGGCCGTATTGAAACGCCATCGTTTTGCCCCTGCCGTTCTGGAGGTAGTCCAGGTAAACTTTTCCCGTCCTCTTTTCCACTTTTCTTTCTACTGTAGTTTTGTCCGGGTGAACCTTGACCACCAGTTCGGCCACATATTTCATGGCCCCGGTAACCTGCCGCCACGAATAAACCTGCCTCACCGGGATGAAAAGATGCAGGCCGCTGGCCCCGGAAGTTTTGGGGTAACTTTTAATTTTGAATTCATCCAGAACGCGCCTTACCAACAGGGCTATCTCAAGCACATCCTCAAAAGAGGCGCCTCCCGCCGGGTCAAGATCCATCACAGCCAGGTCGGGAGTTTCCAGGCTTTCGACTCTGGCCAGCCAGGCGTGCATTTCAATACATCCATGATTCGCCAGCCAAACCAATGTTTGCACATCATTACATACAATATAGTTTACAACCTTTTCGGAATGTTCTATAGGGTATCTTTTTATCCAGGTTGGAGCATAATCTGGACACTCCTTCTGATAAAACTGCTCACCTTCGATGCCGTCCGGGCAGCGTTTCATCACTATCGGTCGGTTATAAAGATGTGGAAGGATATACGATGCAATTTCCGTGTAATACTTGACCAAGTGAGCTTTGGTCAAACCTTCCGGCCATATCAGTTTATCAAGGTTGGTGAGTTTGACCTCATGACCATTAACTGTCACATAGGATTCTTTCATCAAGACACACCTCGTTTTACATTTGCACTGGTGATATTTTTGTTGTCTGTTAGCATTAATTCATCTTGATGCAGGCCTGGTTGGCCAGCCAGAGCAGGGTGGGCTGGTCGTTGCATACTATGTAATTGACAACCTTTTCCGAGTGCTCCACAGGCTGCCTTTTAATCCAGGCTGGAGCGTAATCCGGACACTCTTTCTGGTAAAATGCCTCACCGTCAATACCATCCGGGTAACGTTTCATGACCAGCGGCCGGTTGCGGAGATGGGGCAGGATATACGGCGCGACATCACTATAGTACTTCACCAGGTGGGCCTTGGTCAGCCCTTCCGGCCAGATCAGCTTATCCAGGTTGGTTAGCTTTAAGTTATGCTCTCCTACAGCTACATAAGATTCTTTCAAATTAGATTCCTCCCACCGCGCCGCATTCCTCCGGGCTCTTGTCCCAGCGGATGCCCCTGTATACGGGGTGGCGCAGATAGCCTTCACCTGTGGCAGTAAGATATTCAATGGAACAGACAAGCACAGGACGCACAAATTTTGTGCGCCGTTTTTCCGCCCTGGGTAACGGCAGCAACCCCACATCCACTTCAAGCTTACACAGACCTTCAAGCAGAACTTCAGACTCCCGCTCACTAAAGCCTGTCCCCACCTTGCCCTGGTAGACCAGTGCGCCATCCCGGTAGCCGCCCAGCACCAAAGAGCCCAGCTTTCTGCCTGAAGCCTGGTACTGGTAACCGCAGATAACCAGGTCCGCCTCCCTGGTGTGGCGAAACTTTTGCCAGTATGAAGAACGGCGCCCCGGCAGGTAGACGCTGCCAAGTTTCTTTGCCACTGCGCCTTCCAGCCCCTGCGCAACACAGGCGTTATAAAACTCCTTGCCTTTTTCGGTTATGTACTGAGAGACAGAAATTTCATCTCCTGAATCAACCATATCTGCAAGCAGCTCTTTACGTTTTTCAATAGCAAGTTCCATAACACTCCTGGCGCCGGCATAAAGAACGTCAAAGGCTATAAAAACAGCCGGGCACTCGCTGGAGGTCCGGCCGATCCTTTTCAGGTCATTCATCCTGCCCCTGGACTGGAGCCCGGCAAAAGAGGGCTTGCCGCTGTCAAACACCACTATTTCCCCGTCCAGCACAGCCGGTGTTTGCTTTACCCGCTGGTGCAGCCAGGACAGTTCCGGAAACTTGCCGGTAAGGTTAATGAGATTGCGCGACCATAAAACAGTGGCGTTGCCCTCCAGATAGGACAAGCAGCGGTAGCCGTCCCACTTCACTTCAAAGATGTGTCCGGCGCTGTCAAAAGGGTCCGCGCTAACGGCCAGCATGGGACGTAAAAGCGGTATTTTCCCTTCGTTCATTCGCAGCCTCCAAAGAATAAATTGCATACATCCACTTGTACCGCGTTACAGGTTTCTAAGAAGTTTTTCTGCGGGCGCTCTTCTCTTTCTTTATAGTTTTTACCGTACCCGACCCTTTTTCCGTCCTGGTACCGTCAGAGCCTTTACCCTGCTTTAATCTATCTTCCCTGGCCAGATTGATACTGGCCCTGAGAGCTTCCATCAGGTCTACAACCTTGCCCGTTTCCGGCCTGACTGGTATTTCCACAGCCTCACCTGTAATCTTAGATTGTATTACTTCCATTAACTTCTGCCTGTACGTGTCGGTGTACTTTTCCGGCCGGAATTCGGCAGAAAGGTTGTTAATCAGATTTACCGCCATCTTCACTTCATTATCATGCAGAGTTACCTGATAGTTCATCTCGGGCAGAACGCCAGCCTGCCTGATCTCGTCAGGATAGTGCATGGTGCTCATCACCAGCGTGCCGCCGCTTACCCTCAGAGCGGCAAGACTCTCACGGCTGCGGATGACTACCCTGGCCACAGCCACCTTGTTCGTTTCTTCCATTGCCTTTCTCAGCAATTCATAAACCTTGGCTCCCCCGTCCCCCGGCGCCAGGTAATAAGCTTTTTCGTAATAAACAGGATCAATTTCAGCCAGGTCAACAAAATCAAGTATTTCCACATTTTTTCCCGCGCCGGTCGGCGCTTCCTGGCCAAAGTCCTCTGCGCCTAAGATAACATATTTGCCTTTTTCATATTCGTAGCCGCGCACGATCTCTTCCATGGGCACTTCGGTCTGGCAGTTAGGGCAAAACCTCCTGTACTGCACCGGTGTTTTGCATTTTTCATGGAGGTAGTTGAATTTAATATCCTTTTGTTCGGTCGCGGCGTAAAGCTTCACCGGTACGTAAATAAGGCCGAAACTGACGGCGCCTTTCCAAATAGCGCGCATTTGCCACACCTCTTGTAGATTTTATTTATTCCTCTATTATTTCCACCGGACCTAAACTAATGCGACCTTCACTGAAAGCTTAATCTGGTAGATGTATTCTTGTGCCGTGATCAAAAAAACCCGGGACTTTTTTACCCGGGTCTTTTGACTAGGATAACGTCTGTGTTGTGCCCGTTGGCGACTGGGAAGTCACTTTAATCCTGGGTTCGTGATGATCATCCCCTCGTCCGAACATGGACTGAATTTGAGCTATCACCTGCGGCGCAACATCTATAAGACGGTCATATATCGCATTGCCGTCTACCGGCAAAAGACGCACCTGGCCGTTGCCAACCACCAGGAAGCCGATAGGTTTAACCGAAACCCCGGCGCCGCTGCCGCCGCCAAAGGCGGGCATTGGTTCCCCTTCGCCTTCCTTGCGGTCCCCGCCCAGATCGAACTCGCCGCCCCCGGCGGCAAAGCCGCAGGCCACGCGAGAGATGGGAATTATCACAGTCCCATCAGGGGCCTCAACCGGATCCCCGACCACTGTGTTTACATCGATCATCTCTTTAATGCTCTCCATGGCCGTCTTCATTAATCCCTCTATGGGATGCTTCTGCTCAGGCAAGTCAATTCACCCACCTAGTATTTTTATTTGAGTCTTACAACCAACATTTTAAAACCCGTAAGAATAATATGGCCAATTCTAACTTCAAATATGCAGTCCAGAAAAGTGTTAAAACAAGTCTTTTCATAACTGGGCGCAATGTTTATGACAGGCCTGACGCCAGGGGCAAACAAGCGGTAGATCAGAGACAGCAGAAAACCTTTTAAACCCCAGGCTGTACCCACCAAAATTCCGGTCTGGGACGGCTCACCCGTCCCTATTTCAGTCTGCCAGTGGAAACGGCTCAGTTTAACCCGCTCAAACATGAATAAAACTACCGGGTAGTATTTTTTAAACGTGCGAATGGCGTTAAGAAACAATTCTACCAGCCTGGCCGGGCCAGGAATAGGCACTTCCTTTTTCTCCTCCGCAACCGGCTTGCCGCCTTTCCCTTCAAGTTCAGCCCGGATTTTAAAGGCCGGCCTCAATACCGGCCGCAAAAGAGAGCCCAGACTTATTCTTCTCCTGGTTTTTTCTTTTTCCGCCGCCTGCACTTTAATGAACGGTATTTCCAGCTTATAATGAATAATACCGCGCCAGAGCGAGAAATTCAGAGAGAAATGATCATCCTTCCCCAGCCTCCGGTAGCGCAGCCGCAGCGTAATTTTAGAAAGGGAAAGGATAAGCAGAAAAACTGCCGCGACAATAACCAGTAGGTATAACCTGCCCACCTGCCTCCCTCCTCGGGCATATTTTTCCACCTTTGGGCGGGAATATACTTAATATTGGTTATGAATATCATCACATTCGAGTATTTATAGGTGTTTTAAAAGCGGCTGCGGGGTACTGGGTAGTGTCAAGTAATTTGTGCTTTTACCACTTAATACCACCTTCTTTAACGCAGGTGGTATTTAATCTTATCAAGGGAAAGATGGACAGTTGCTGCAGCAGCAATTGACTCCAGTGGAAGCAAAAAGAACGTCCCCCTGCTTCCCCCCAGGTCAATTATCGCCCTTAGCTTTACTTGATTATCTGATTAGATTGCCCATAATATCATAGGTATAGTTGGTCTAGTTGAGGGGTACCCCGTTATGGCTTTCTCTTCTGCCGGAGGCTATCTTGCGGTTTAAGTAATCGTAGTCCTGGTACTGGGCATGGCCTAAAGGGCGCACGATCTCGGTCATATTGCCGCAGGGGTCATAGTAGAAGCTGAAGGTATTGCTCTCGGCGTCGGTAACCCCGGTCAGGCGGTTCTCCCCATTTATCTGGCTTCTGGTGAAGCTGCCGTCCGGGTAATTCGTCCTGGTCAGCCGGCCCAGGTTGTCGTATACGTGGAAGCAAAAATCGCGGTAGGGACACCCGTTGCCGGATGCCCCCCGCACAGATCCGTACGTGAGGAACTACCTCATACGGCTCCTACCTTGGGTAAGTGACGCGAAGCCTTTGATATGGGTATGCATGCATTATTTTTACTGTGGGAACCCATGTAGCAATCAACCTCTTGAACCTCTCCCAGGTAAGTCTGCGCGCCTTCTGGCTTCTGCTCCTTAACGCGCGAAACCATTGCTTGATTGCCTCTGTTCTGAAAGCGTCAAGTGCCTGTTTGTTTCCGGGTACCCCATAGTAGTTGAAGTGACCTGTTATAACTGAGCGTATCCACTTTCCCTGCTCGGGAACGGGGTTGTGCCGTCTACGCATAATCCCTTCCCTCTCGTTCCACAAGGTCGGCACCCCGGAAGGGTGATTTCGGAGCTCAA